>NZ_JBKHUP010000122.1:0-20332 GCF_046565525.1 Coleofasciculus sp.
CCGGGGAAACCGTTACCGACCCAACCGACGCGATCGCCCCTGGCGTTGAGGAAGCTTCCACCGGGGAAACCGTTACCAATTCAACCGACGCGACGATCGCCCCTGGCGTTGAGGAACCTGTCACCGGGGAAACCGTTACTGATAATATATTTGCTCGCATTCAAGTAGGCGATCTCGTTTGCCGAACAAGTAGCAATGGTGATTGGGGTACGGTCGGGGTCGTCACGAAAAAATCTTTTAACCCCCGCCAAGTAAATATCTACTTCCGAGACACCTTTGGATCGCCGAAAGAAAGGGTGGCGTCCCCTGAAGGATTAGAGGCTATGAGAATACAAATTGTAGCTCAACTGCGTGCCGGACTCAGAGTGAAATATCATCACTGGGCTGGCTTGTTATCTTCCAAATTAAAGAATGGAAAATGGCATGTTCTCTGGGATGGCATCCCTGGGAAAGGACTCAGAAACAAAAACAAGTACGGCGAACCACCTAAAAAGGCAATCTTACCTCAGGACTTAGAGATAATCGACCCGATAGTAAAATATGAAGCTTGACAAAATCAACCAACAGCTTAGAGAGAAAAAGGCAGGGGTTTCCATCATTCAGAAAGGACAACGTTTATACTTACAAGCCACTCTCCCAGGTAAACCAAAGTCGAATAAACTACCACACCAGCAACAGTTAAGCTTAGGCATTTACGCCAATAAGGACGGGTTTCTTCATGCCAAAGCAGAAGCACTTCGGCTAAGTAAACTTTTGGCAACTCAAAGCTTTAACTGGGGACTGTATGGAGTCTTTGGAGTAACGCCATCCAACACAGTAAGGGACTTAGTAGAGCAATATGAAGTGTACTACTTCAGACAGAGAGGCCGAAATCCCAAAACTCTGACAACCTGGGACAAGGATTACAGACTAACTTTCTTAAAACTTCCGCAGGATCAACCTTTAACCTTAGAGATCTTAATTGAAACCGTTGAAAAGACCAGAGCCAATAGTCGAAGCCGAAAACGATATGTCATGGCTCTATCGGCATTGGCTAAATTTGCGGAGATTGACCCAGAACCGATTAGGGGTTTGGCAGGGCATTACTCCCCGACAATACTAAAGCCGCGCCAACTCCCCAACGACAATAGGATAATGGAAGTGCGATCGCTTATTAAGTCACCGTCCTGGAAATGGGTTTATGGTATGCTCGCCTGTTATGGTCTCCGTCCTCACGAGATCTTTTACCTTAATCTGGATAGACTTCAATCGAAAGACTACTGCCTGGAAGTATTAGATGGAAAAACCGGCCCGCGCATTGTCTATCCATTGCCTGTCTCCTGGTGGGAAGAATGGCAATTGTACGAACCGATCTTGCCGATAATATCTGGCAAGTCCAACTCGGAAATAGGTAATCGCGTAACCCAAACATTCAGAAGGAACAAGATACCTTTTCGGGCTTACGACTTGAGGCATGCTTGGGCAGTCCGAAGCTTGATGAAGGGTCTAGACTTAACCCTGGCGTCCCAACAAATGGGACATTCAGTGGCGGTGCATAGTCAGATTTACCATCACTGGATATCAGAAGCTATTCACCGGGCAGCCTTTAATCAGTTAAATGGTTTTCCTTGAAGCTGCATTAAAGCTTCCTTACTTCTTCATTAAGCTATAGTCTGAGGTGACACCAGTAGACCGTCCGATACTATCCAAAATGGATTGTGGTTCCACCATTCGTGGGTTCGAGTCCCATCGTTCGCCCTTAATATGGCAGCAGGGAAGTAAATTTTCCCTAATATTGCCTTAGTTTAAGTCGAAAAAATCCTGATACTGCAATATATCCTGATACGGCAATATTGTTATCACGGAGTCTTGGTTAACTTGTGCCTATCGAAGTTTACCCGAATTACCCGTCAGAAAGTATTTATAGAAACCGAAGTGCGTAGAGACGTTGCATGCAACGTCTCTACTGTGAAATCATCGCTACTCCTGTAGCCAACGGGCAGCGTCTTTGGAATGGTACGTAAGAATTAAATCAGCGCCCGATCGCTTAAATCCAGTCAAGGTTTCCATCACCACCTTTTGTTCGTCAATCCAGCCATTGAGGGCAGCCGCTTTGACCATCGAATATTCACCCGATACATTGTACGCGGCAACTGGTAAATTCGTGGCTTCCTTCACCCGCCAGATAATATCCATATACGCCAGCGCGGGCTTAATCATCAGCATATCTGCCCCTTCTGCAATATCCAATTCTATTTCCTTGAGGGCTTCCTGGCTATTGGCGGGGTCCATTTGATAGGTGCGGCGATCGCCAAATTGTGGCGCTGATTCTGCGGCATCCCGAAAGGGTCCATAATAAGCAGAGGCATACTTTGCCGCATAAGACAGAATCGGTGTCTCCTGAAATCCAGCTTCATCCAATCCCGTCCGAATTGCTTGGACAAAACCATCCATCATCCCCGATGGGGCAATAATATCTGCCCCAGCTTTGGCTTGAGAGACGGCGGTTTTCTTCAGCAGTTCTAAGGTGGGATCGTTAAGAACCCGCCCGCTTAAATCACCGACTTCAAGATACCCACAATGTCCATGACTGGTGTATTCACACAAACAGGTATCGGCAATAATCACCAAGTCTGGCACCGCTTCTTTAACGGCTGTCGCGGCTTTCTGGACAATGCCACAATCATGCCATGCACCAGTGGCTTCCACATCTTTATTATCAGGAATGCCAAATAGAATAATCGATGGAATACCAAGATCGTAAACTTCCTTAGCCTCTTCCACGATTTTGTCTACCGATAACTGGTAGACTCCCGGCATAGATTTGACTTCTTGGGCGATTCCCTCACCCGGTACAGCAAACAAGGGGTAGATCAGATCGCTAGTTGTAACAACATGTTCACGCACCATGCGACGTAACTGGGTGGTTTGGCGGAGACGGCGAGGACGATGAATAGGAAACATAGGTTAAGATTTGAAAAGACGGATTAACCGAAAATTTTTAGACTAGAAGACTATTGTAGAACGAGCCTTCCCCTAGGGATAGCCATCATCGCGATCGCTCTGTCTGGAGCGAAAGGCATCGCCTTTACGGGCGCGACAGCTAGCGGTTTGGACGATCAAATCAATCAGGCGATCGCGTTTTTTCCAGCGCATTGCCCGCCGACTCGCATCCATCCCATGTTCAGCAATCATATCTTTAAGTTGTTCAACCTCGAGTTGCTGCAACTGTTGGCGTAAGTATTGCTCCCCCTGCTGGTGATAGAGTTCAACGGGATCAAAAACACTCGTACATCGTTTGGTGCGGTGCTTTTTCGAGGGAGCTTGACATTTTATCGATAAGATTTGAAATAATGAATCAATCTCTTGGGCAAAGTCGGGATCATGTTGGTATTTGGTCAAAGTTGCCTGGGTATCAGGAAGAATTTCTTCCAGGAGTTTGATCAATGCTGTAAGTTTGTCAAGGCTCATTGAATTTCTCCACGTTCAACTGGAGTGATACGGCTTATTTTTGAGAATTTGACTAGCCGCAATTCTGATCTCTTTTGCCAAATTTAGATATTGTTCAAACTGACCCGCATATCCCCATTTCTGTCGCAAGGTTGAGAATTTGTCGGGATCATTGAATTCAACAGTTTCAGCAATTTGTTGCTTGTGGGGAATTTGGGTTTCAAAGACACGGGCATCTTTACTATATCGACGTAAATCCTTAATCACGCGATCGTGAAGTGTCATACCAGCATTGTATTTACAGATGACAATGCCTAAGGGAACAATAGATTCAGCGATTGTTTCGGAAAACTCATGAATGGTTTTGGTGATTTGGGGAATTCCATAAGTTGAGAGAATATCCGGAATGGTGGGAATGATATAACCATGGGAAATTCGTAATCCATTGAGTGTAACAATACCCAAATTAGGAGGGCAGTCGATGAGAATATAATCATAGAGCTCAATTACAGAGCGAATTCCGCGCCGCAAAATGTTAATTGGACTGGCGGCATAAAACCGTCCAGCGGGAATAGTGGCTAACCTATCCTGCACATTGATTAGATCTAAACTTGAAGGGAGCAAGTCTAAACTGGTTAAATCTTTGACATTAGAAACTTGATGTTGTAAGGCTTTATCCAGATTAAACTTAGGGTATTCTGGCGCGATTGCATCTAAAAAAAGTTGGGCTAAGGTGTGATTATTTTCATTGAGTTCCTCCCATCGTTCTTCACCAATTAACATTAATGTAGCATTGGTTTGAGGATCAAGATCAATGACCAAAACTTTGCGATGGAATACTCCAGCCAACATCTCAGCAACGGCGACGGTGGTTGTTGTTTTCCCCACACCTCCCTTGAAATTAATAAATGAAATTATAATTGCCACAAATCCACTCCAGTCTCTAGATTGAGCGGGTTGAAAAGTTGTTGGATTAAGACTTGGCGTTGGAGAAAAAACTTGAGTAGGTTCATGGGTCGCGATCGCGTCACATTTGGTAGTAGAGAATAAAACCAAAGATTATTCATTGTTAGGTTAGTTATTTGGAAGACACGTCCTGCCAATTCATAACAATTCTTAGGCTGACCCGATCACGTTTGTCGCATTATGGGCTAGCCTGTTCCTGCCGAGAAGCTTATGGTAGTGGGAATCACCCTTCTACTTTCCAAGGTAACAAGCTAACATCAGGGTACGCCATGCTCACAAACAAAGAGACGGCGGCAAACGCTGTTCCCCTCAAGGATAGGAGAAGAGGGATTCCCCGCAGAACCAATGTTGCGGCGCCCAATCTCATCATCTCCTTGCCCGTCAGGGCTAACCAAACCGATTCAATTATCGGCGGCTTACAGGGTATAGCCGTTGCAAATGGGTTGGAACTTATGCAGGATGATCAAAACCTAGACAACGCCAGATTTATCCAAATATTACCAGGCATCATTTTTCTATGGCAAAGAAATGGATGATGACGAGACTGAACATACCTGTGTGGTATTATTAGTGCATGAATTCCCCCTTTTGTCCCCCTTTATCCCCCTTCCGTCCCCCTTAAAAAGGGGGAAGCCAGAGGATGCGGGAGCTTTTTATTCCATGGGGGAAGCCAGATATGGCTTCGGGTTATAAACTCATTCATTTAGTTTTATTGTATGTCTAAATAGATGCCAATAACTCTTAAACAAAACTGGAACCAAGTCGGTTATAAAATTAGTAATCATTTTTTTAACCTAGTTGGGCATCTTTTGGTTAAAGAGTGGAATCCTAAACTACTTGGCTTATCCAAACTACCCATCCACTCAATTATCGACGTGGGAGCAAATGACGGTCAATTCTCTCGGAAAATGTGCCGTATTTTTCCCGACGCTCATATTTATTCATTTGAACCTTTACCTGACCCATTCAAAAAACTAGAACAATGGGGAAAACAACAAAAAAAGAACGTCAAAGTTTTCAATATGGCATTAGGAGATTCTATTAAAACTATTGAAATCAATAATCATTTATATTTTAATCAATCGTCTTCCATCCTACAGACTACTCAACTCTGTGAACGCATTTACCCAATGCTAAAAAAGCAACAAACGATTCTCGTGCAACAGTCAACCTTAGATCAAGAAATTTCGTCACTGCCAACACCTCTTCTCCCTGATATACTTATTAAGTTGGATGTACAAGGATATGAAGACAGGGTGATCCGAGGGGGTATTGAAACCTTTAAACAGGCTAGAGCTTGTATTGTCGAAATTTCGTTAGATATACTTTACCAAGAACAAGCTGATTTCAAAGATATTTTTTTGATGCTCGATAAACTAGGATATTGTTATGCTGGGAATTTAGATCAAGTTCAAGGGAAAGATGGTCATGTACGCTATTTTAATGCTGTTTTTATCAAAAACAATTAGCCGGAAATAATTATGCACGTTGAAGCTTGCTGCCAAGACTTGTTAGGACAAGTGTTACCCCTTATTGATCCCAAAAGAGAGGGTATTTGTATTGACGTAGGAGTGGGAACCTTTGCTTTTTATTGTGAACGGTTTTCTCTACTGGGATTTAAGACAGTTGCGGTTGAACCACTACCTGTCAAAAAATTACAGAACCTATGCCAACGTTATAACATTGACTTAATTAAAGGTTGTCTTTCAGATATCAATGGCGATCAAACCTTATATATGGGTAAATTTATCGGTTTATTTAATCATAATTTTAATTCTTTATCAGCCGACTGGTTTGGTTCTTCCAAAAATATAAAACAAGTCAAGTCTGTAACTCTATCTAATTTACTATCCAGTATCAATGCTGAAAAAGTTACTTGTCTTAAACTTGATATTGAAGGATGGGAATCTAAAATTATTAAACAGTTTCATGAGTTGTCACCCTTTCTACTACCACGAGTGGTCATGTTTGAATATGGCGGTGGCACCAGTAAAAAAAATGGAAAAGGAGGATGGTCACCTACATTTATTAATGCCACATTAGAATGTTTAAGTATTTTGAAACAATGCGGTTATGGTTTGAGTGTGATGGTTGATTATGCTTATTCAACAAAAGAAACTATTTTTGACTTACAATTGTCTACTTTAGACATCAATGAAATCATTCCGAATCATTCAATTTATGGAAACATTATTAGTTTTCACAACTGGAATTATCCCGAAGGAAAAATTACCCAAATCTGTTCCCCTTATTATGGGGGAGTGGCACAGCGGTTGTTGACCACAATTTTTTCGCGATCGCTGACTTGAAATTGATGCCTCGCCCGTCTGGTAGATCCCCGACTGCGGAATCAAATTCATTCAGGCAATCAGGCTTTTAACCAAGAAGTCGGAGATATAGAGCTTTAGGTTTTAAGTTGCACAGATGATCCTTTGAATCTCTTGGGCGGTAGCCGGGGCGAGGAGAACACCGTTGCGATAGTGACCCGTTGCCAGTAAAACATTATCATAACCCGATAGTTTACCAATAACCGGAGCTGGCTGTCTTTCTGGACGAGGACGTTTACCTAACCAAGTGCGAACCACTGTAGCTTGAGCTAAAGCGGGACAAAAGGCGATCGCATCTTGTTTCACTTGTTCAAGTAACCCAGGTTCTGCAACCACTTCGCCGCGATGAGGAAACTCCACCGTTGCACCCACCCAATAATCGCCGCCACCGATTGGCACAATATGCACATCATCCCCTGTAATCACGGGCTGGAAAGCCGGATTACCGATTGTACCCGCTAGGCGTAATTGTAACGCTTGACCGAGAACGGGTGTCAGCGTAATCGCAGACGCTTGATCCGGTGGGGATAGCAGAAAATTGACCAATTGTGCCGAACCTAATCCCGCCGCAATCACCAGCCAATCCACTGTCAAGGTTTCCCTGTGTGTGTGAATTTGCGCTGCATACCGCCGATTGGAACCATTGACAGGCATCGATTCCACCCCTTCAACACCAACGCCAAACTTAAACATCACCCCCTTCTGTTGGGCGGCGGCGATTAAGGCATGGGTGAGGGCTGTGGGTTCGACTTGTCTGTCATCGGGAGAATAAATCGCACCGATAATCTTCTCAGGATTGAGCTGAGGACAATGGGATTGAACTTGAGCCGCGTTCCAAATTTCCAATTGCCATCCTTGAGATTGGCGAATTTTGACTAAATTCTGCCAAGAGTCTAAATCGTCGTTCTCAAACGCCAGCATCAGGATGCCTTGACGGTTAAAGGGAATGTGATGCCCAGTCAATATTTCTAATTCTGGAATCAGGGTTTCATAGCGCTGCATACTGGCTTGGCGCAACTGCCA
Organism: Coleofasciculus sp.; assembly: GCF_046565525.1. Classification (NCBI taxonomy): domain Bacteria; kingdom Bacillati; phylum Cyanobacteriota; class Cyanophyceae; order Coleofasciculales; family Coleofasciculaceae; genus Coleofasciculus; species Coleofasciculus sp. The sequence continues at coordinate 7,746 of NZ_JBKHUP010000122.1, forward strand.
TGTTCTCCCCTTAACCTTTTGACTAATCACACCCATCAATACACCCAATGCTGCCCCTGTGGACCCTTGGGCGGGGGGTTGTCGATCCAGCACAGTAACCTGTAACCCAGGAACGCTACTCAGTTCGTATGCGATCGCAGCACCAACAATCCCACAGCCAATGATGGCAACATGACTCATTCAGGCAACTCCGGCTGCATTACTAGCATCAGGAATCAGCTTCAAAAACCGATCAAAGTCGATTAACGCCTCTTGATAATTTTTGATGGCAAGTTCATAGTTGCGGCTTTGAGAGGCGGTGTCAATTTTCTGCAAATGTTCAAACAAGTCATTTGCCGCTTCACTGGCTGCCTTTTGTTCTTGGGGAAGCAGTTGGCGCGTCAGATAACTCATGGTTTGCCGCAAGCTGCCCAATGGACCATGAATATAAGTGGCAACATTTACCCAATCGCGATTGTTAATTCTCGTTTTCAGAACAGGCATTTTTTCTCGCACTTCCCAGAGGCTAGACACCGTGCGCTGAATCTGCTCAACCTGCTGAGTGGTGTAAGCTGGAGGCGGTGTCGTTGCGGCAGAACTACCGCAGCTTACTAAACATGTGGTCACCAGTGCTAGCATTAATGCCAGAATAGAGCGATAACGTCTCATCAGCATGAGTTTCCTCGGATACAACTTTGATATAGACAAACAAATAGGTTGAATGATAGCTCAACCCAAAGTCTAATTCAGTGTAACTCAACGTATTATAGGGGTTAAGAAGTGACGTCCCCAGTGCCGCCCTAGGGGACGGTGTGGGGCTTTTCGCCGAATAAGCTAAAAAACCAAACCCACAATCATCCCGACAAGTAACACAAAACCAATCCAGACATTTTGGCGGAAAATTTCTCCATAAACTGGTTTGGGAATATCAGGTTGTCGCAGTCGCCTATAGTGCCAAATCCACCCGATAATTGCCACACCTAAAGCCATCCAAAAGCCCCAGTGTAGCTGCATGACAAATCCCAATCTTGCCAAAAATCCCACTGTAGCGGCAAAAAATAGACCAACTGCTTCCGGGGCGTAGTCTCCAAAAAACAAGGCGCTAGAATTTACCCCAAGTTTCTGGTCTTCTTCACGGTCTGACATCGCATAAACGGTGTCAAACCCTAATGTCCAAGCTACCGTTGCTGCCCACAAAAACCAAGTGGCGGGTGCTAAATTCCCAGTAACGGCACTCCAACTGATTAAAACAGCAAACCCCCAGGCGATGGATAATACCAACTGGGGAATCGGAAAAACTCGCTTGGCTGACGGATAAAATACAATCACGGGAACGGCGGCGACGCACAGCCAAAATGTGAAGGGATTGAGATAAAGGGCAAGAATACCTGCACAACTCATCGTTACTAACGCCACAACCACGCCCACTTGAACCGACAGGGCGCGAGAGGCTAAGGGACGTTCTTTTGTTCGTTCGACTTGCGGATCAATATCTCGATCCCACAAATCGTTGATTACGCAACCGGCTGCACTGGTGGCTAAGGTTCCCAGGATAATCACACCGACTAAGGGAATCGGGGGTGTACCTTGGGCGGCTAAAAAAACTGCCCACAGCGCTGGAACCATCAAAATCAAGCGTCCGGCTGGCTTATCCCAGCGCAAAAGCCGCGCGATCGCCAGCCAAGTTGGTACTGAGTTTGGGTGTTGTTGGGTCAGCATCGATGATCAGGTCTTTTATAGTTCACAATAACGCAACAGTCTGGTACTGTCGATTTGAGCTGGTTTAACGGTATTGTTGTCAATAGCATCACGGCTAGAGTTGTAATCCCAGATACAAGCATGATCGATTTAGCTGCCAAAGGGAATTCGGCAGGAGTTTCGACTCCAAACACAGACAACGATCGCATAATGGCTGCCATTGATATCGGCACGAATTCGATTCACATGGTCATCGTCCGGATTGATCCCAGGCTTCCTTCGTTTACGATTATCGCCAAAGAAAAAGATACCGTGCGACTGGGGGAACGTGATCCGCATACGGGGAATTTAACCCCCCAAGCCATGAAACGTGCGATCGCGGCGTTGCAACGCTCTCAAGAGTTAGCTAAAAGTTTCCAGGTCGAGCAGTTGGTTGCTGTGGCTACGAGTGCGGTACGGGAAGCCCCCAATGGACGCACCTTTTTACAAGAAGTTGACTCACAATTAGGGCTATTTGTCAACCTTATTTCCGGTCAAGAAGAAGCGCGGCGGATTTATCTGGGTGTCTTGTCGGGAATGGAATTCAACAACCAGCCTCATATCATCATTGATATTGGTGGCGGTTCAACAGAATTAATCTTAGGTGATAGTCACGCTCCCCGTTCTCTCACCAGCACCAAAGTCGGCGCAGTACGCTTGAGCCGTGAATTTATTACCACCGATCCGATTAGCGATCGCGAGTTTCAATACTTACAAGCCTATATTCGGGGACGCCTCGAACGTGCCGTTGAAGATATCTTAGCGAATATAGAACCGGGAGAAAAGCCCCGTTTAGTGGGAACCTCAGGTACGATTGAAACCCTAGCCGCCCTTCACGCCAAAGAAACCTTAGGGATAATACCTACTCCCCTGAATGGTTATGAATTCTACCGCAACGACCTGAAAGATATCGTCAAACAACTCGCCTCACTCCCATGCGCTGAACGGGAAAAACTTCCCGGACTTGCTGAGAAACGAGCCGAAATTATCGTTGCTGGTGCGATTATTTTATTAGAAGCCATGACGCTATTAGATATCGAATCTATCACCGTCGGGGAACGCGCCTTGCGAGAGGGCGTAATCGTAGACTGGATGCTTTCCCAAGGCTTAATTGAAGACCGATTACGGTATCAAGGCGAAGTTCGCAAACGCAATGTAATTAAAGTGGCGCAAAAATATCACGTTAACTTAGCCTCTAGTGAACGGGTGGCTAACTTTGCCCTTAGTTTATTTAATCAAACCAAAGGACACCTGCACAATTGGGGAACTGAAGCACGAGAATTGTTGTGGGCGGCGGCAATTTTGCACAATTGTGGCTTATATGTCAGTCATTCGTCACACCATAAGCATTCCTATTACCTGATTCGCCACGGGGAATTACTCGGGTTTACTGATATTGAAATTGAAGTGATTGCTAACCTGGCTCGCTACCATCGCAAGAGTTCACCTAAGAAAAAGCACGAAAATTACAGCAATTTACCCAACAAATACTATCGGCATTTAGTAAAAGAATTGAGTCCTTTATTACGGTTAGCTGTTGCTCTTGATCGCCGACAGATTGGGGCAATTTCTCAAATTAGATGCCACTATTTACCAGAAGAAAAGGAAATGTGTTTGCGTCTAGTGCCTGTAGAGCATAATGATACCTGCGCCTTAGAAATCTGGAGTTTAGAGGATAAAAAAGTCGCGTTTGAAGAGGAGTACGACGTTAAATTAGTCATACAGCTAGAAAACCAGGCTAGTTAACGCTACAAGAAAAAATTCCCTAGGGGCGGGCGCGAGCATCTTAGGAGAATTTGGTACTGATAGCTGAGCAACGAAACCCGCCTTTATTCAAAAGCATAGGAGAGTGAAGCGTAACGCACCAATCAAATTCTTTAATAAATTACAAATGACAATCAACTCAATGTCATCTTTTTTTCTCGTAATACTGCTGATGATAATCTTCAGCTAAATAGTAATCAGAAGCAGGTTTAATTTCGGTCATAATATCCTGTTCATACTTACCAGACATCTGAAGCTTGCGCTTTGATTCTCTGGCGGCTTGTTCTTGGTCAGGATTGTGGAAAAATATAACCGAGCGGTATTGCTCGCCGCGATCAGGTCCTTGACGATTATATTGGGTAGGGTCATGAATTGACCAAAAGACATTCAGCAAGTCATTGTAGGAAATCTGAGACGGGTCATACTCCACTTGCACAACTTCTGCATGTCCGGTAATTCTGGCACAAACATCCAAATAGCATGGGTTGGGAAAATGTCCTCCCATATAGCCAACGGATGTAGAAGTAACGCCGTTTAATCGACGAAATGCTGCCTCGACTCCCCAGAAACAGCCTGCTCCAAATGTAGCTTTTTCCATTATTCACCTATTCTTTCTACAACTTGGTAGAGCCTAGTTGTAGATAAACCAAGCATAGGTCAAAATTGCCAGAAAAGCGAAGCCAAGTAAGGTTTCTCGTTGCTCTTGCCAAAGCCTTAGCACACTTTGCCTTATATAGCGTAAGGTGACTCTACGTTCATGACCGAGTTCATCCATGAGTTGAGCCACTCTCACATCGACTTCCTTAACGGAGACATCGCCTCGCTTGTAGGCGGCTTCTAACTCGTCTAGCTTTCTCCAGTAGTCTTTGGTGGATTCGATGAGATTAATCATGGTTGCGCCAGAATTGTTAACTTATGTAAACATCCTAGCGTGACTCCTGGAGTTGGGGGGTGAGGTTTACCCCACCGCGTGATGAGGACGCATAAAAAAGTCGAGTTGTGAGTAGATTCGAGTAGGTCTTATGTAACGTTGACAGGAGTAAGTTTAATGAATGCCTTTCCCTAGACTGATGTTGAGTTGGACAGGCTGCGCTGAAGATTGGGCAGTAGAGTTCGCCCGTTGAGGAGTCAGGAGTTTGGTAAATGGACACACAACTACTGCACCGCTGGCTTTCAGAGCGTGTTTCCCAGGAAAGTCTGAGTTGGCTAGAGCAGAAGCAGGAAAAAATTGCTCAAGGTGCCCCTGAACGGGTATTCTTTACTGCCTTTAGCGCTGTGCCGCGTTACATAGGCAAACAGGCTCTGGATCTGAGTGTAGAGGACTTGGAAGCAGCACAGGAAGTACGCCCTGGTTGGTTTGCTGGTCATTGGACTGTAGATCAGGCGGGTCGCACGCTTTTAGTATTATCTCTGCCATGCGAGCGCGCCGAAACCTATGTACAGACGCTTAATAAAGTTTTCACTACTGCCGATGAAGGGGAGTTAGTCGCGCTGTATCAAAGTTTACCGTTATTACCTTATCCTGAAAAACACAAGGCACAAGCGGCTGAAGGGGTTCGCAGCAATATGACGACGGTTTTCAATGCTGTGGCACTGAGAAATCCTTACCCTGCCGAGTATTTCGATGATATCGCTTGGAATCAAATGGTTCTAAAAGCCGTTTTCATCGGGAGTCCCTTGTCTCTAATTCAGGGATTAGATGAACGCGCTAACCCACAATTAGCTCAGATGTTAGTCGATTATGCCCACGAACGCTGGTCAGCTAAACGCCCCGTAACACCGGAACTGTGGCGAGTTGTAGGGGGATTTGTTGATGATGCGATCGCATCCGACTTACAAAAAGTTCTATCTGACTCCGATATCGCCCAACAACAAGCTGCTGCCTTAGCTTGTTCCCAATTATCCTCACCCCAAACCCAAGCCCTTCTTGCCAGTCGCCCAGACTTGCAATCTTTAATTCAAAACGGTAATTTAACGTGGGACAGCTTTAGCCAACACCACCTATCTAGCCAAAACCTATCCAGCCAAAACAAGTAATCATGAATACCTTGCCCATGATGTTCATCGACCCCCACATTCACATGAGTTCCCGCACGACTTACGATTACCTCACCATGCGGGAGTATGGCATTGTTGCTGTCATTGAGCCATCCTTCTGGCTAGGGCAACCCCGTACTAATATTGGAACATTTAAGGATTATTTCAGCAGTATTGTCGGATGGGAACGCTTTCGTGCCAGTCAATTTGGCATCAAACATTATTGCACAATTGGGTTAAATCCGAAGGAAGCTAACAATGAAGCGTTGGCAGAAGAAGTGATGGAACTGCTGCCACTTTATGCCTGTAAGGAAGGTGTTGTTGCTATTGGTGAAATTGGCTACGACGACATGACGGATGCGGAAGATAAGTATTTCCGTCAGCAGCTCGATTTAGCCAAAGAACTGGATATGTTGGTGTTAATCCATACACCCCACCGCAACAAAAAGGCAGGTACAAGTCGCAGTATGGATCGTTGCATTGAACATGGATTAGATCCGTCCCAGGTGATTATTGACCACAATAATGAAGAAACCGTTGAGGAAGTGCTAAGTCGCGGTTTTTGGGCAGCTTTTACAATTTACCCAATGACGAAGATGGGTAATGCGAGGATGGTGGAGGTTGTACGCCAATATGGGTGTAAGCGCATCATCGTTGATAGTAGCGCCGATTGGGGAATGAGTGATGTGTTAGCTGTGCCGAAGACTGCTCGATTGATGCAGGAACGGGGTATTCCGGACGATCATGTACGGGCAGTTTGTTATGAAAATGCTTTGGCGGCTTATAGCCAAACTGGGGTGATGAAAGCAGAAGATTGGCTTAATCCATCAGCGATTGACCAAAGTCAGTTGTTTAATGGTAATTCTGTGTTGCGGGGGCAGGAACCGGGTATTGAGTCCATTCAAGACTATGTGTTGATTGAGTAGAGAAAAACGAACCACTTCAGGCACAGAGAACGCACAGGAGAGAGGAAGAGGAGGTATGGAGTGAATGGGGCAGGTTTGAGTTCTCAGGGTTGGTGGGCTTATTTACAATTAATGCGCCCTGCCAATATTGTGACGGCTTGGGCTGATATTTTGGTTGGATTTGCGGCTTCTGGGGCGGCGATTATTTTTGATCAGGTAATCACTGGGCAAGCGGTTTTTATTCAACTGCTTCCTTTGGTTTGGTTGCTAATAGCAACAACGGGTTTATACGGCGGTGGCGTTGTTTTTAATGATGTCTTTGATGCTGAACTCGATGCCAAGGAACGCCCAGAACGACCAATTCCGAGTAGTCGCGCCTCGCGTCAGAGGGCAACTGTGCTGGGGACTGTGCTGTTAGGTATCGGTGTCGTGGCGGCTGCACAGGTTTCCTGGGTGAGTGGTGTTTTAGCCGCAATTATTGCGGGTGCGGCTTTGAGTTATGACGCCCTCGCCAAACATCATACTTTTTTTGGTCCTCTGAATATGGGGCTATGTCGCGGTGGCAACTTACTACTAGGTGTAAGTGTTTTACCCGCAATGGTAGAGGAACGCTGGTATTTAGCCCTGATTCCTATTGTTTATATTGCGGCAATCACTGCCATTAGTCAGGGGGAAGTCCAAGGTGGAAAAAAGATTACAGGATTTGTAGCTTTACTGCTGATTGGGGTAGTAATTAGTGGTATTTTAGGATTAGGACTATTGCCAAATTATGAAATTATTGCCGCCCTGCCATTCGCTGCTTTATTATCTTTTCGGGTACTCCCGCCATTTTTAAAAGCTGCCCGTGAACCCATGCCTGAACAAATCCGAACGGCGGTAAAGGCTGGTGTGTTGTCGCTGATTGTCTTAGATGCAACAATTGCGGCTGGTTTTGCGGGGTTGCCTTTCGGATTATTGGTGCTACTTCTGCTGCCTATCTCAATGGGATTAGCACAACTGTTTGCTGTCACTTAAAAAAACAATGACGATTAGCCGAGCGGGAAAAGCCAGATTAAATTTACAACCAATCAATCAACAGATTCGCGTTACCTTTACTTATAACGTTCACTTTACGACAGGGGTGTTTAATTTAGATAATGCTTTGCTGGCGCAAGTAGTAACAGCAGATGGGGAGAGAGGGACGAAAAAAGCGATCGCTATTATAGATTCAGGACTATTACATCATCATGAAGAACTGCCAGAGCAAATAGCCGCCTATACTAAGCGATATGAAAACGCCTTAACCTTAAGCGCAAATCCAGTTATTATTTCTGGTGGAGAAGCTGCCAAGAATAATCCAAAACAGTTAGAGGAAATTCACCAGATTATTAATGAAGTGGGATTGTGCCGTCACTCCTACTTATTAGCCATTGGTGGGGGTGCTATATTGGACTTAGCCGGATATGCCGCAGCAACGGCTCATCGAGGAATCCGACTGATCCGAATTCCTACAACTGTATTAGCGCAAAATGATTCTGGGGTAGGGGTTAAAAATGGAATTAATGCCTTTGAAAAAAAGAATTTCCTCGGCAGTTTTGCGCCCCCTTTTGCAGTTTTGAATGACTTTAATTTTATCAAAACTCTAGATGAGCGAGATTGGCGATCTGGCATTGCTGAGGCAGTTAAGGTTGCGCTGATAAGAGATACCGAGTTTTTTGAGTTCATTACAACTCAGGCTGAGGCATTGGTGCAGCGAGATATGAATGCAATGCAGCAGCTAATTTATCGTTGCGCTCAATTACATTTGGCACATATTGCTAATAGTGGCGATCCCTTTGAAGCCGGTTCGTCTCGTCCTTTAGATTTCGGTCACTGGGCGGCTCACAAATTGGAGTATTTGACAAATTATAACTTGCGTCATGGTGAAGCAGTAGCGATTGGAATTGCCCTAGATAGCACATATTCCTACTTAGCCGGATTGCTCACTCAGTCCGAGTGTCAACAAATATTAAATACGCTGATAGAATTGGCGTTTACATTATATGTACCAGAACTGGATGAACAACTTCATCAACCAGAACATACCCGTTCTCTATTCCGGGGATTAACTGAGTTTCGGGAACATCTAGGAGGAGAACTCACCCTGATGCTGCTGCAAGGAATTGGACAGGGAGTAGAGGTTCACGAGGTAGATTTTTCTTTATATAGGCAAGCAATTTCTATCTTGCGAGAGGTTGCCGAAAATAGGCAGATGGTGGAGAGCATTCCATGAGTGCAAATTCCCTATTCACGCTAAGTAAGATAGATAGCTTACCTTTGTAAACGAAGTACTGAACGATGAAGATTCAAATAGACAGTGGCTTTCACTTAACCTATTGCACCAACATTCATCCGGGTGAAGAGTGGAAAAAAGTCTTTTTAAACCTAGAACAATATATTCCAATCCTCAAAGCACAACTCTCACCCACAAAACCCTTCGGGGTTGGACTGCGATTAGCAGATGTCGCAGCACGGGAACTTTTAGAAGGAGATAATCTCACTCAATTCCAAGCATGGCTAACCGAGCAAAATTTATACGTTTTTACCCTGAATGGATTTCCTTATGGAGGATTTCATCACCAGGTTGTAAAAGACCAAGTTTATGCACCAGATTGGTCTAAGCAAGAACGGTTAGACTATACCATGCGCTTGACGAAAATCATAGCCGCCTTATTACCTGAAGGAATGGATGGCGGAATTTCTACCTTACCGCTGTCTTATAAACCCTGGTGGAAAGAAGACAAAAGCCTGAGTGACACAGTTCTGAAAGATAGTAGCTTTAATCTGACTCTGCTGGTAGAGGAAATGGTACGCCTCCAGGAAGAAACGGGGAAATTGCTGCATATAGACTTGGAACCGGAACCGGATGGTTTGATTGAAAATGCGGATGAAGTCATTGATTTTTTTCAAAATTGGTTATTGCCAATGGGTGGAGCATATTTAGCAGAACGCTTAGGAATTTCGCCGGAATCAGCCGAAGCTAAAATACTCGATCATGTGCGCGTTTGTTATGACACCTGCCATTTTGCTGTGGAGTATGAAGAACCGGCTTTAGTCTTTAGCCGTTTTCAATCAGCAGGAATTAAAATTGGCAAGATTCAAATTAGTGCTGCATTAAAAGTTATATTGCCGCAGGATTATGAGGATAGAAATCAGGTTTTTGAGCGATTGCGTCCCTTTGCAGAATCTACCTATTTACACCAAGTCATAGAGCGAAGATATGATGGAGGTTTCTATCATTATCCTGACTTAGGAATAGCATTAGCACAGCTTGAAAAATCTCCTGCCCAGGAGTGGCGCACTCACTTTCACGTCCCAATTTTTATCCACGACTATCAACTATTGCAGTCTACTCAAGATGACATTATTACTGTGCTGAAGCTACTGCAAGAAAACCCCACTTGTCAACATCTGGAAATTGAGACTTACACCTGGGATGTATTGCCAGCAGAAATGAAGATGGATTTGTTGGCATCCATTCAGCGAGAGTATGAGTGGGTATTGGGAAGAATGAGTGCTGGAAGTATCAATTCAAAAGTTTCTGTTTTATAGGAGAGAAAAATAGGAATAAAAAGTTATCTTTAGAAAATCAGTCCAAGTATTGCTCATGCAAAAAACAGTTGTTCTTAATGTTGTCGGATTAACTCCTGGCTTACTGGGAAAAAATACTCCGTTTTTATCCCGTTGGAGTTCTCAAGGGCAAGTGGTGTCGGTGACGCCCATTTTGCCTGCTGTAACTTGTTCGGTTCAAGCGACTTACTTAACGGGAAAATTACCAGATGAACATGGAATTGTTGCCAATGGCTGGTACTTCCGAGATGAATGTGAGGTGAAGTTTTGGCGACAGTCAAATAAGTTAGTGCAGGCTCCTAAAGTATGGGAGATGGCGAAATCTATTGACCCCACTTTTACCTGTGCCAACCTCTTCTGGTGGTATAATATGTATTCTTCGGTGGACTACACCATTACACCGCGCCCCATGTACCCCGCCGATGGCAGAAAAATCCCGGATATTTATAGTCAACCTGGGGAAATGCGATCGCAAATTCAATCCGATTTAGGTCAATTCCCCCTCTTCAATTTCTGGGGACCTAATACTTCTATTCATTCTAGCCAATGGATTGCAGAATCAGCCAAGTGGATTGAGCAGCGCTATAACCCCACATTAACTTTAATCTATCTGCCTCACTTAGATTATTGCTTGCAACGAGTTGGCTTTGACGAGAAACAGATACAGAAGGATTTGCAAGAAATTGATACAGTTTGTGGCGATTTGATTGAGTACTACGAATCACGCAATGCTCAGGTTATTGTTCTGTCTGAATACGGCATCACCTCAGTGTCTAAACCTGTTCATCTGAACCGAATCCTGCGGGAAAATGGATTAATTGTAGTGCGTGAGGAGTTGGGACGAGAATTGCTCGATCCGGGAGCAAGTACTGCTTTTGCCGTTGCCGATCATCAAGTGGCTCATGTCTATGTTAACGATTCAGCTTATATTCCCAAAGTTCGCTCTCTTTTAGAAGCAACTGAAGGGGTAGCAAACGTATTAGATGAAGAAGGTAAGCTGGCTTACCATCTGGATCATCCCAGAGCCGGGGAGTTAGTTGCGATCGCACAGCCTGATGCTTGGTTTACTTACTATTATTGGCTTAGCGATCGCCGCGCTCCTGACTTTGCTAGAACTGTGGATATTCACCGCAAACCGGGTTACGATCCTGTAGAACTTTTTCTCGCTCCAAAACTCAAACTTCCCCAAGTAAAAGTCGGTCTAACGCTACTAAAAAAACAGCTTGGTTTTCGTTACCTGATGGATGTAATTTCTCTAGATGCCTCATTAGTTCGTGGTTCTCATGGTTGTGTCACCACTTCGTCAAGTGAAAAACCATTATTGATAACTCGACAGACTCACCTGCTAGATACAACAGCGATTGAAGCGACGGATGTTTGTGGGTTGATTTTAAAACATTTGAAGGGAAGGGACTCCAACGTCTCCTTTGCTGCATCTACCTCATTCCCCTAACTATTTTTTCTCAGGTAAATTCGCTTCGCCGAATACCTGCTGCGGTGTCAATTCCAATCCCTCAAACAACGAATCTATAATCAACCTATCTTTCGTATAAGTTCGCGGTGGCGCATCGGGATAGAAAACGGTGATACTTCTTGCTTGGGGATCTACAACCCAAACTCGTAACACTCCCGCTTCCAGATAATCAGTGGCTTTCTCCGCCAAAGTCCCAAATGTCTGTCCCTGTGAAATAATTTCAATTGCCAATTCTGGCGGAACTGGACAAGCTTCATCTTCCATCACTTCTGTGGGTAGTCGCTGATAAGAAATATAGGTCAAATCTGGCACCGGAACCCAGTCTTCACCCCTACGTTTTAACGCGATCGCCCATTCTGGGTAAACTTCACCTTTCCCCTGACACCACTTATCAATAATAAATAACAATGTCTTCTGCAAAGCTGCATGAAATCGTTTTGGTGACATCTTTGGTATCGCCTCACCCTCGACTAATTCATGGGTTACATCTGACTCTGGCATTGCCAGAAATTCTTCAAGTGTAAGTTTCTTTTCTAACTGTTGCATTGCTAGTTATTGGTAATTTGAGAAATTTTGAGTTTTGAGTTAACTCCCCCATTTCTCTGTGGTTAACGCTTTTTGCTGTGCTGTTTTTAGGATGGAAAAGAGATGTTAGCGATCGCGTTGATGTATTGTGTAATTTGAGACTGAACTTAGACAAAATTTATGTGTCTGACATCACGATACCCTAGATCGTGGCAAGTTCAGCTGGGTGGGAATCAGCCAGACTGATGAGGGATAATGATTCTATGATGCACTATCGCAAGTCCACGCTCATTGACGCACCTGTCGAAGTTGTCTGGAACTTTCACGAGCGTCCAGATATCTTAGAACGACTCACTCCGCCTTGGCAACCTGTTCAGGTTGTACGTCGCGAAGGCGGCTTAGATGTGGGTGCGATTTCAGAATTTCGCCTGTTTTTTGGCCCAATTCCGGTGCGATGGGTAGCGGTTCACTTGACATCCTCCCCACCCTGCTTACGCGATCGGGTGGGGATTCCCATCATCACTGACGGGGTTTCCTGGCTCTACGAGTAACCTTACTTTTTGGAGTTTCCCCCTCCA
>NZ_JBKHUP010000123.1:0-20005 GCF_046565525.1 Coleofasciculus sp.
CTCTATTCTTCCGGCATCCCGCTATCCCTCCTCACCCTACGAGAGTTGAGGGTGAGGACTCCCGCGAATACGTTGAAACAGTAGATCAAAAACCAAAGCCGTCCTTGAAGGACGGGGCTTGTGACCCAAATTTTTGGTCAAATGGACAAACTTTTTTTTTCATCGATTCAGAACGGGCCTCTGCCTCAGAATGTTGATGCTGAGGAGTCGATTCTAGGCGGTATAATGCTCGATCCTGGAGCGATGGGTCGGGTGGTTGACCAGCTAAAGCCTGAAGCCTTCTACATCAGCGCCCACCAAGAAATCTACCGAGCGGCATTGACTCTATACAACCAGGGAAAGCCAACAGATTTGATGAGTGTCACCACCTGGCTATATGACCATGGCTTATTGGATAAAGTGGGAGGTCAAAGTAAATTAGCACAGCTTGTCGATCGCACGGTGTCAGCGGTCAACATTGACCGATATGCGGCGTTGGTGATGGACAAACACCTGCGCCGTCAGTTAATCTTTGCAGGTTACGAAATCGCTCACCTCAGTTACGAGACATGGACAGAGTTAGCTACTATTTTAGAGAAGTCGGAGCAGAAGATTTTTAACTTGACGACTATTCAGTCAAGAACTCGCTATCAGCTAGAAGACGCACCCCAGATGAGCGCCCAGCTATTCGTCAATATCGAGACAGGAAAAAGGGCAGGTGAGGTCGTGGGGTGGTACGACCTTGAGGCATTAACGGGTGGGAAGCACCGCAAGACACTAACCGTGATTGGTGGTGCAACTTCGATGGGAAAGACTCAGGTGATGCTTTCTCTTTCCCACGCCATCATGACCAAGCTCAATCAGCCTGTTTTGTTCTTTTCCTGTGAGATGGACAAAGACTCCATTAACCAAAGGCTCCTGGCTCGTCTTTCAGGAATCGACAATAGCCGCCTATTTAGAGGTCCACTACCTGGAGGTATAAGAGAGGACGAGTGGAAATTCTTAGCACAGGCAATAAAGATATTTAGCGAGCTACCCTGGATGGTCTATGACGAACCTAATCCATCGATTACTACCATTCGCTCCATTGTCAAGCAGGCGATTTTAAGACAAGGGCAGCTAGGTGCAGTGTTTCTGGATTACGTGCAAATGCTCAATCTGGGGGGGACGGCTCAAAACCGAAACTTAGAACTGGGTCAGATTACGCGAGAGTTAAGAGCGATCGCAAAGGACTTTGATGTGGCGTTGTATCTTGGCTCTCAGATTAATCGGGATGTGGAAAAACGCCGCAACAAGCGTCCCACAAAGGCGGACTTGAGGGATTCTGGGGAGATTGCAGAAGCAGCAGATGCTGTGATTATGCTTTACCGCGATGCTTACTACAGCAAAAATCCTTACGACAAAACGATTGAGTTCATTGTTGATAAAAACCGGATTTACGGAAAGGTTGGCACAGCCAAGATGCTAGTCAACCTGGAAACCTCCAGGTTTTTGCCCATTGTTGGCAATCCGGTACACGAAGAAAACATGCGACACAAATACATTTGATTGACCCCGATAGATGCGAAATAAAGCATTTAATGAGATGCTTGATTAACTGCTTTATTAAATCCGATGGGAACCAAGATTAATCTTGAGAATATTCACCAGCTTAAGCTTGAAACGTTGCGACGTGAGATCAGTATCGGTATAGAGCAGCTTGAGAATGGTCAGTACACCGAACACGATGAGAAGTCTCTGGAAGCCTTTTGTGACGGAATTAAGGCAAGAGGACGGCAGAATAAAAAGTTCTACTAACTCAGCAACACGATCGCACAGGCGAGCATGATCCACAACCGCGATAGGGTGAAGAGTAACCGCGATCGCGTACATTGCACTTTGTCACCCCCATTTCCGCCCATTTTTGAGGAGTAACTGACCACCAGCGCTTTACTCCATCAATTTTCAGAAAAATTCAAACAGTAAAACCAAACCCTCAGACCATCGGTACTTTGAGGGTTATTCGTTGGGGTTAAGGGGTGCGATCGCGGGAGTTCACTTTCCAACGGTTGTTGTAGTTTCCGTTCTGTCCCCAACGCCTACTACTTCTTCTCAGGCTCAGGTTCTGGCAGTGTACGGATAAGCTCTCGCAGGATATCCGTCTTAGTCCTACCAGTCTTTTCTGCATAGGCATTTAGCCTATCCAGCTCTTGCTGAGGCAGGTTGAATGCCATTCTCTTTAGTTTGCTTGCCACTTTAATATGCCTATCGTATAATGATCAGGGAAACGATATGCACATAACAGGCACATGAAAAACAAAAGAGGCGCTTAACAGCGCTAAAACTGCTGCGTCTCCAGTGGATACCCCACTCAAGAAAAGGATTTCTTGAGAGTATCCATAGAAACACGCTGCCCGTTTAATCTGGGTCAGAAGCCCACCCATGCATAACCGAATGCATGAGGACTCGCCACGACCCCCAGACAAGGAATCAAACAGAACCTGGGAAAGCTTAAAAAAGCATTTGTCCAGGACAGATCCCCTATCCGGCTAGAACCCATTCTAAGCCCAAGGAAAGTAGACGCTTATCACCAAGCGTCCAACCCGTCATGCACATATTCCCCAAATGCCAGGGCTGACGCTGACGCCCCTCTCGAAAAGAGGCTTGATCTGGGTGTTACTCATGAGTGAGTCCCGATCGCGGGAGTTCACTTTCCAACGGTTGTTGTAGTTTCCGTTGTGTCCCCAACGCCTACTACTTCTTCTCAGGCTTAGACTCAGATTCTGGTTCTGGCAGAGACCTGATGAACTCTCGCAGAATATCTGTCTTAGTTCTGCCAGTGCGCTTACTATAAGCCTCTATCCGGTCTAACTCTATTTGAGGTAGCCGTATAGTTAGTTGTCGAGATGTCGTTGACATTGCTGTATAAAGCGTGTACTGTAAGTTTACTAACCATGTACAATTCGCATACAGCCTATGGAGCAGACTAAGAGCAAGTGAACAGCTCCCAAGTCGGCATGACTAATGTGGATACCCCACCCAAAAAAAGGGCTTCAAGAGAGTACCCATAGAAACACGCCGCCGATCCAATCCGGGTCAGAAGCCCACCCATGCATAACCGAATGCATAAGGACTTGCCACGACCCCCAGACAAGGAATCAAGCAGAACCTGGGAAAGCTTAAAAAAGCTTGTGTCCAGGACAGATCCCCTATCCGGCTAGAACCCATTCTAAGCCCAAGGAAAGTAGACGCTTATCACCAAACGTCTAACCCGTCATGCACATATTCCCAAAAAGCCAGGGCTGACGCTGACGCCCCTCTGGAAAAGAGGGCAGATTGGAAAGCCCATCATCGATCTGCATTGCCATGAATAATTGGACAAGAAAACACAACAAATTTAGCGTACAGAATCGACTCACCCCCACCGCCAGAGAATTATGGCAGTGGCTGCTCGATGAAATGCCCGAAGGCAGCAATGAAATTATCGACCTGCGTGATTTTAACAAATGGGTCAAACGAACACGCGGTTTCCCCCACGATCGCAAAACTGTCAAAAGTGCCGCCCAACAGCTATTGGACAAAGGCGTACTCACCCAAGCTAAAAGCTACACCGCCTACGTTTGGAAATGGAGGCTTGAACCGATTCGCGTCCTGATGCCCCCCCCTTTTCGCAAACCGCAGAAAAAATTGACTTTTCAGTCAGAGATTCCCAATTTATACGCCTCAAACCCGCAGTCAGTAACAGACGAGTACATAACAACAACAACGGATCTAGAAGATGCCGAATCTGGGGAGTTTGAGCAAAAGTTACAAGCTTGTCGGAAGGCGGGGATTTACTACTATCCAAAGGATGCCCAGTTTATGCATGGCTTTTCGTTACAAGAGGTTCTTAAGGCGATTATCTACTTTCTGTTTAACCGCGATGGGGTTCGCCACCCAGAGGGATGGTTTAAAGTCTGCCTCGAAGATAATTGGGCTGGGAAAGAACAAGAACGGCATCAACTCCGCGTTCTGTGGTCTACAGAGGGGTTGTTTGAGGCTATCCGCTATTGCAATCAAAAGATGGGGATGGCGTGACTGGTAGCTTCTAATTCCAATAACCAAAAAGTCCTAATCTTTGTCCTGCCATCCCTCAATAGTTGCCATCAAAATATTCAATAGAGGATGATTTATTGTCTCTTTAAACGCTTCTGTTCCACCTAGCTTGAGGGCATTGATAACTCGTGCTTTAAGTGTAAGATTTTTTTCTATTTGCTCGGCAGCTTCAGCCACAACTGCCATCTTTTCAGCAGTTGTTGTAGTTGGGTATGTTTTGGATAGTTGCTCCAAGAGCTGCTGGATCTCTGCTGCTGCCTCAGCTAGAGTTGGCTTTTGTTCAGGAGCATAGTTACGAATATGCTGGATACTTTTTTGATCACCTTTAACATCGACAGCAACATTGCCAATAGGGTTTTGATTTCCAGAACTGCCTATAGAACCTTGATTTTCAACACTGGCTACATTTCCGTGGAAGTGCATTTCTTTCTTATGAATTTCTTTTTCAGACATTTTTTCAATAATCTCTAATAACTTTGTATTATCTTGACGACAATTTTCTATTCTTTCTCGATAAATTTGTAATACTTTATCTATCCTTTTTCTTTTAAATTTAAAGCCTGATGCGGTGACTAAAATATTATCATTATTCCGCCATCGACTAAGTAAGCTACTTTTTACACTATTGAGGAGCCAACGAAGTCCTGTGTTGCATTTATCACACACATATATGGCTTCAAAGTATAACATATATTCACTGCTTTTAATAGTGTAATTTGCAAGTGATAATGATGTTCCACAAGCACAGTAAGATTTTTGGGCTATAGAGCTAGGTAATTCTTTGATAGTTTTTTCTTGAGTTTTACGATCACAGTAATTGCAAACAAAGCCCAGTCGAACTAAAAACTCTTTCTTGTTATCATCCCATTCAATAAAAACCTCGTCGCTGTTAATCGGAGCGCCACAAGTAGGACATACCTTAATCATTCGCTATCTAGCACCAGTCAATCAGCTTCATTATTGCCGCAGCATAGCTCAGTATTTCATCTACCGCCAAGCAGTCAGAGCGATCACTTGGCAGTACTTGACGAGCGAGAGATGCGAAATATAGCAGATCATTAAATTCCTTATTAAATCCGGTTGATTCAAGCTTTCTGACCAGGCAGCACAGGACATGAATCTTCAGGATTATCATTATTCCCAATGCTGCTCTGCCAGATTCATTCCTCTCCCACTACTCTCTTGTAGGTAGCTTCTGGGTTCTCCATTATCCTACAATCAATCTGTAAGTCAGTTATTTCTGCATTTGGATCGTTTACTTCCTTACTGATGCGCTCCCTAAGTAATTTCAGAACCTGTTGCAGGGCATCTTCTATAGACTCTGCTCTGGGTTTCCAGGCTTTTGAGCCTCCTACAAAGTTACCGTTGGGGCTGATCGCTGAGTAGTCAACCATCGCTCTGTACTTGTGTTCCACCTTGTCTATCTCCAGCTACTCTCTGATAATACTGATTTTGCGTTAAATCTAGTCATTCTGGATTTACTGTCAGTTCGGATTCACTCGGCTCTTGTATTTAAGACGCCCTGGGTTAGGCTGTGGTATCTTTGCAGAGCTTTCGATTTGGCTGGTCGGGGATGTGTCATCTTGCCTATTCGCTTCCTATGCCAGGTTCTCCATGTTTCTCTTCGTCGGTTGTATCAGTGGCTCAAAATTGGTAAGTGTTGTGATGCCTTTAGAAAGTACTATCGAGTTGATGGATGTTTCTGTATCTGGTTAGGAAGCCTATCTAAAGTTTGTCAAGCCCTGGGCTTAAGAAACTGGGGAGCCGTTGCTACAGTACCCCTGTTTGACATCCTGACACGCGCTGGCTTGAAAGCCGCCGCCGCAGGAATCCAAGCCCAGCAGCTACAACACAAATCTCACGTAGCAGCTAAATTAAGTCTGCCATCGAAAGAGCGAAAGTTTCACAGATTGTCTGAGGTTGACCAAATCTTGGGGTGGGGTAAGGAATCCTCCCAGAATCCGGTAGGGGGGCAAGTTCCTTTTCTGCTTCATGTTGGTCCGTCTAAGGCATTTGTGAGTAAGGGGTTTATCCCCTTTGGTGGATCGCAAGAGACGATCGCCGAATACCTGGGTGTATCATCCAGGACTGTCCGACGACATCTGATTGGGGTGGATAGGCGGCAAATTGTGCAAGCTAAAGCTGCCTATCGGAAGATTGAGCAAGCAATGCGCTGGGATGCCGATTTCTACCGCGCTGAGCCTTCTATTTGGGTTAAATGCGTTGAGAATGCCCCTTGGGGAACTTACGCTTTGCACGAACCGAATGGAGTGAGTTCAGCATCTCGCCCCGGTGGAACCGAAGTCACCAGCGATCGCTTTTTTGAGTACATGGATAAAACGTGGATTTATCGGTGTAATCTCTACGATTTGGACTACAACCTCAATTCCATGCAAAGAAGCCGTCGGAATTTCATAAGGGAAGCTAATCGATCGCAAACCAGCGAGCCTGGGGTGGGTTCTAGCCTTTTGTAAATAAGTTTTCCTTATGAAAGACAAGATAAGCCAAATGGTAGCACCGCCCCCCCGACCGGGATAAGTAGGACAAAACTCACACTTGATTTCTGGGGTTGAAGGGGGGGAAGGGAACCCTTTTGTCTCCTGTCCCCCTACACAATCAATATCGCTCCCAATACGGCTGAAACCCCCGCCGCTTAAGAATATCCACCTCCAACCGCTGAATCCGATTCGTCAACTGCGGATTCGGCGTTCCAGTCTCCGCCTCCTGTTCCTCATTCAGCGCCTGAAACTCCTCCAAAGCCGTAAACGGCTGATCCAACGCCACATTCAACTCCGCCAGCGTTTGACGCGCCGCCAGATAATTGGGATTAATCTCCAACACCCGCTCATAATAGGGCTTCGCCTCCAGATAAAGCTGCTGGGTAAAACGTACTCCACCCATCGCCATCAGCGCCCCAATATTATTCGGTTCCCGTGCCAAAATCGCTTGATACGCCTCACTCGCTAGTTCAAAATCCTCCAGCGCCAGGGCGAGTTCCCCCTTGACAAAATAGGCACTTAGGTTATCAGGATTACGGGCAATTAACTGCTCAATTTCAGCCTTTGCCAACTCCGGATCTTCCTCCGCAATTACCTGTAACCGCCGCAGTTGAACGGGTGTATTATCTGGATCAACCTGTAATAGCGCCTCATACAACGCTATCCGTTCCGCGTCTGGGGGTAAAACACCCACTAAACTAAATAACTCCGGTGGTAAATCTGTAGCAGGTTTCGTCGCCAACCATTCCTCAAGTACCGCCTCAGCTTCCGTTTGAGAAATCCGTTCCGTTTGATAAGCGATCGCACTCCGTCCCAACTTCACCAGTAAATCATTAGGATTACGGGCGATTAACTGATCATAAATCGCGATCGCGTCATCCGGACGCCCTTGAGCTAAACGAATTCCCGCTAACCCCCGCAGGGCGCTATTCACCACATCAGAATTCGGGTTCCGTTCAATCAGCGACTGATACCGCCGCGCACTCGCTTCTAAATTTCCTTCCCGGCGCTCAATCTCAGCCAACAACAGTTCTGGCGTAAAATCAGACGCCCCGGCTTCAGTAGCAGTATACGCCGCGATCGCGTCCCTGGCTTCCGCCAACTGATTCTCTTGAATCAACATCTGCGCCACCCGGAAATACAAAAACGGCTCATCCACACCCGCATTAATTAACTGCTGATAAACGGGTAATAACGCCGGATCTGGCGGATCTAAAGGAATCAACGCACTCGCCAACGCCCGTCGTTCAGCCGATTCAGACGGTAGCGGTTGCAGCAGGGAAAGCAGGCGCTGTCGTAACTCACTGCGAGAAATACGCCCCAATTGACTCTCTAACGCCAACTGTTTCACCACCAAACTCCGATTATTCGGTTGCTGCTGAACAAGCTGCTGGTAAAGATTCAACGCCGCCGCCCGTTGAGACGGTAACTCACTCAAGACATCCGCCGCTTCCTGAACCAATGCAAACGAAGGATTCTGAGTCTCAGACAGAACCTGACGATACAGCGCCACCCCTTGTTCATACAAATCCGTTCGGCGTTGGTTTCGCCCAATCGACGTCAGCGCCCGTGCTAACGGTAAAGCCGCATCCCCTTCACCCCGTAAGGGTTCCAACGTTGCCAAAGCTTCATTAATCTGTCCCGTCGCCGCATAAGCTTGGGCTAAATCGGCTCGCAATTGAGTCTCTTGTGGGGATTGTCGCAGTTGATTCGTAAGAATCTGCACCGCTTGAACCGCATTCCCCGTTTCCCGCAGCGCCAGGGCGTAAGCCCCCGCGACGTTACCCGGAATTTCTTCACCCGTGGCTTGATACCGATTAAATAATTCTAACCCTTGCTGATAATCGCCACTGTAGGTATAAATTTGAGCCGCCCCCAGAATCGTTTCTGGTGAAGGATTATTCGCCAACAGTAACTCATAATCCGTCAACGACTCAGCAAACCGCCCTTGATATCCCAACAGTAACGCCCGTTTTGACCGAGCTTGGGTATCATTAGGATTCTGGTTTAATAAGCCAGTTAATGCTTCAATTCCTCGTGCTTGCCATTCTTGGCGATAAACCCCCATCTCACCCACCGCTTCCAGGGCGGTTTGATTCGTAGGTTCTCGCTCCAGCACGTCATTATAGGCATTCCAGGCTTCCTGAATCCGCCCCCGGCGTTGATAAGCAATGGCTAATCCTAATTTGGCGTCTAAAGATTGGGGATTACTGCGTAACGCCCCCTCAAAGGCTTGAATCGCATCATCCACCCATCCCTTCTCCAAAAGCGAGTACCCCTGACGCACCCCTGCTGGAACCCCCTGGGCTTGAACAGCGGGTACAGCAAAATTGATTGGGGCGATGGGTAATCCCCCGGCTAATCCAACCATCAAGAAGCATGCTAAGACACGGAACCACCGGGACGAGTTTTGGTTTTGAGGAGAGGATAAAATTGGTGTTTCAGCTAAACCGCCAGGAGCCCCACGCTGTCCCGAAGGGCAGCGATGGGAAGAATGGCGGGAGAATTTGTGGGGCTTGCAGGCCCCCGAATTCTCCAATTCATGCTTGTTGCTCACAGATTCCTCCTCTTCTTTTCAAAGGTTTAACTTTACTTAAAGCCGCAGTCTTGTACTTGGTTTTACTGTTGGCGTCGGGCTTTAAACTAAGGCGAGTTCCCAAGTTCTGCATTCCAACAACTTCATAAGCTTTTCCCTCAAACAGAACCAAGTCTCGTTGCTTGTAGGGATATCGCTTTTTCTTGATGGCGCGGCGTCCAGGGCTAACCTTATGAGCGCGATACTGCCTTAAGTTCTCGCTGTTGAGTTTTATACTCCTTGTCCTACGCCCCGAAGATAACTCGCTTCCAGAACGGATTTCCCCATCTCTTGAATCGCGATATTTGGCATCATAGAACTGCTCTAATGACCGTTTGTTACAGCGAATCTGTTCAAGCATTAACGGCTTAACTACACGAGTTTGAGTTGTTCCACCAGCGATGATAAACGCATCGTTATAATGGGATTTTTCCATCTCTAACTCTCGGCGTTTCCCTTTGGTGATGTAACCAAAGGTGGACTCGTACCGCCCTTCTTCTGTTAACCGCCACCGCACCATTGTCATGAAGGTTTCACCTTTAAATGACTTGAGCTTTGGTTCCCATCCCAACAGAAACCCTTTCTTTTGGTGGTTTTTGGCAGTATGACACTTGGTACAGAGTGTTATCAGATTGGCGGGTCTATCTGTGCGGTCAGGGGGATTCTTCCAGAAACCCAAGTGATGAACTTGCAAGATTGGATGGTCTGCCTTGTTCTTACAGTTCGGGTTCTGGCACTTGTGTCCATCCCGATGCAGAATATATTCCCGCAGGTTGTCGAAACCGTATTGTTCCCCGTACTGGTATTGCTCCCCCTCAATTTTGGGGTTCTTGATTTTCTGGATGTCAAAGGCGGCGACTTCAATTGTCACGTTTTTAACAGGGAGAATACGGCATATCTTGTCAATGAGATGATGATGGGTATCTAGCTTGTGCTGGATACTTGGTGCCAACCAGCCTTCCTTCCTTTTTCGATTGGAAAAACGCGGCTTTCGATATCTGAGTCGATTCCTCCGAGTGCGACGATACTTACGCTTTTCAGTAACTCTTTCCGAGACACCCTTAAGCATTTTAAGTTCGCCACCGATGAGTTCTTCTTTCTCATTTACGGCGCTAAAGCCAATGTTTTCGTACCCTGCATCAATACCCAAATCGACTGGCTGAGTGTACCCGCTTGAACCGTAGACAAGTTGAATCGTGAAAGGGTCACGTCCAACTATCTTGGCTTTACCGCTTTTAAGCAGTAATCTGGCTTTTCTTGGGGTTGTGGGCATCAAGGGACACCCATGCTTGTTGATAACGTGGACTTTCATAAACCTAATAAACAGAGTTTCACCTTGCGGTGTGGTTTCCTTCGCCAAAGTTTTCACGAGGTTTGTCTGTTTTTACACTTTCCCTACCCAACAGGAATGTTTAATAAAAACCGCAGAGCGTGGAGCTAGGAAACGGGTTGCTAACCCTGTACTTCACGATGGATGGTATTCTCGGAAAACGTAGTATTCCTTGCATAACGGAACACTGAGGCTAATCAACAAGGCTCAAGAACTCTTCTCAAGCCCACGCCGTCCCGAAGAGCGGCGCTGGGTTGTTGACCTAACTTATTTTGTGCGTTCATGAGGGTCAACTGGTGAAAAACTTGGTGTGGAATCGTGGTTCATAGTAATAACGCACCCTCTTACGGATATAGCTGCAAATCTGTTTTAACCCGGAATCCAAAAATTGTCTCCGAGAAGCCTTCTCGTTCTTGCAGCGTCACCCCCGCCCGTAGATTCGGTGAAACTCGGATATCGTAGAATAACTCCCATACATCATTATCTTCCGAAAAACCGCGACCAAAAGCATAACCAAGTCCCAGGCGATCATCTTTAAGAAACAGATCTAAGAAATTAAGTCCGAAATTATACGTTTCGCTACTATCATCCAGCTCGCTATTTTCCAACCAACCATAACGGGCAAACAATCCTAACTTAATTTCTGGGATAAAATATTCCCCATTAATCCCAAAGGCATTTTCGCGATCGCCGTTTTGGGTACCCAAGACGCCATCCCGCCCTGTATCTTGGTCTGTGGTGTAGGTTGCCCGTATAATACCATTCCCCGCCCGGAAACCAATTTCTCCGGCAAACGCATCTAAACCAAAATCACCCAAATTCCGATTTGAGGAAAAGACAGCCGCTTTTGCTTCCACATTATCAGTAATATTCCAATTCAATAACCCCCCAATACGAGAGCCAACACCTGTAGACGCTAAGGCTGGATTGGTTTGAAACAGGGGGTGGAAGAAATGGGTTGTACTATCCTTAGCGAAACTATTGCGGTCAAAATAGGAGGTTAAATCCATTAACCCCGCAATTAAGCGCAGATTAGGATAACTGGGGAGAGAACCCGCAAAATATAGTTCACTCAGACTAAATCCATCGCCTTCCGTCCCGGCAAAATCATCCCCTGTCGCCAAATCGACAATAGCACCAAACAAGGCATTGGGTGATACTGGATAAATACCCCGCAACCGCAGCCGCGCCGAAGCATCTTCCTGCTGGAGATAAGCCCCTTGAAGATCCAGAGTAGGCGTTAATGCTTCATTTTCCAGGGGAGAATTCTCAGGAATTAAAGAACCATCGGGTTCATCGTCTGAGGATTGGGCGAGTAAGATGGATTCAACCGAGTGTTGAGCGGGTTCCATCACTGGCGGTTTTGGTACTAACGCCCTATTGTCTGCTATTGATTCCTCCGCGACTGTTAAGTCTCCAGGGATGTGGTAATCAAGGGAATGAATCAGGGGTGTAGGTTCTGGCAGTTTTGGAACAATCGCTTCAGGTACTAAACTGGATTCGTCTACCCCAGCGAATTCAGATGGCGGGTGATGTTCAATCTTCTCCTGTACCGTCGCGACTACGGGAGGTTTTGGGGTGATGGCTTCGACGACTGGATTGGGTGCATCGGTTTCTGTTATCGGTAATGGCAGATAATGTTCAACGGAGTTTTGCACCGCAGCTACCACCGGGGGTTTAGGGGCGATAGCCTCGGCTACTGAAGTAGGTTTATCTCCCTCCGCTATTGTCTGAGACGGTGGAAACTCAGAACCGGCTGAACTATTAAAGTCAAATAACTTGTGCTGCTGACTGCTAGACGTGATTTCTACAATCTCAGAATTATCTGAGGAGGCTGTTTGGTAAGCTTCTTCATTCGCCAGAGTGTCTATGGTATGGCTAGCTGGTTCTTCGGCAATCGCCTGCTCCCCTTGGGGAGTTGGTTGCTCGTTTAAATGAGCGATCGCGGGTGTCATTAAGAGGAGGGCAGCTATGGAAAATATAGATAGCGCTCCCGCAGAAGTTGATCCCATGAATAGCAGATAACTTAGCCAGATAGACTGCCGTAATCTCAGCGTAATTTGCTTATCAGTATTTCTATTTTTTTGAATTAGTTCTCTCATTAGCACCACAGTTGTTTCTAGGTGGAATTGAGGATTGAAACCGTCAATTATTTACTTTTTCTGACGTTTTAAAGAGTCTCCGGAAAATCTTTGCAATTGTAGATGATTGGTTAACTAGATTCACCGACGCCTAATAAAAATGAACAGTTCCGAAAACAAAAGATGAGATAACTATATCTAGATTACTGAATCAGTACGAGTTTTCATCTCTTGATTGTCATGGATTAACGCTTCAAGAGATTGAGTGCCAGTTCGTTTAAATTTAAAATCGTATTTTTAATTCATAACTATTCCTGGGCAATCATCCAGGAAATTAAGGGAAATAAAAATTAACCAAACTGACTGAACTATTCAGGCAGCCCCACAAGCGAAATCCATAGCCAGATACGACGTATGGTAGGCATTGAGGGACGTTTGCAAAAAACAGGTATAACCAATATCAGGTTTTGGAATAAGTCACCTGTTTCCAACTCCCCTGACAATCTGGAAAATTTGTGTTGGCTTATACTCAAGGTTACTTGCTGTTAATTTTCACAGTATCTCTACTGTTTTAACCTGAATTCATCAAGATGTCATGAAGAAAGATAGTCGCTAGGATAAAGAAAAGATGAAAGTTGATCAGGCGTTAAAATGGACTCATGGGATTCAAGCCTAAATTGACCGGGAAAGTGAGAGTTCAAGTTACCCGTCACCTCCGGTTTTCGCGCTCTCCGGATTGACTGACATCAACTCGAAGAAGGAGTTTAGGGAACCCTTGTCTGGAAATCCGTATTACAACCAACTCATTTTCGGAGTAAATTGGGTCTGTGTTTTTTAGAAGATTACCAACCAAAGGAATTTTTAATCCGAACAGAGGATTAGTTTTTCTTTTTCTACTGTTACTATTAAACAGTGGATGTTCGCAAGATGTATTAAAACTTGAGCAATTACCCAGCCTATTACCTAACGTCTCAACGGATGCGAGTTTTCAACTTCGTGTGTCTCCATCCCGGCAAGACGGGGTTTACACGGTAACGGGAATGACGAATCTACCGGATGAAAGTCCGATCGCGATCGCGGCGGTTCGCTACTTACACCCTGATGGTAATCTCCCGGCAAGTGAGGATTCAAAGCCAACCTATTCAATTTTGGCTTATCAAGATGTCGAGGTAAATAGTGGGCAATGGCAGGCTAACTTAAACCTGTGGGAGGTTGCACCCGATGGTAAGTATCAAGAGGTGTGGCAAATTGAGCAGTCGAAACTGGGACTCACCCTAGATCCAGATAAAGACGTGCTATTCATTGCCACCCTAGCGCCTACTGACTCCTTATGGACGATTCAACAGCAGTTAGAGAACCAGGGGATTAAAGTAGACAAGAGCCTGATTCGCAATACCCTAGATGGCGATCGCTATGTCCAAGCCAGTCAAGTGATGCCGATTCCTTTACCGACAGCATCCACCGCGCCACCACCGGAACGTCCACAGGATGTGAATGGCGGCTGGGGACCTCGGTATATTTTGTTACCCGAACCTCCGAATAAGAGGAAGTTAGAGGTGCTGGACGAGCGCCGCACAGATGCACCGTTAGCGCCAGGGGAGTTCATGCACTGAGTCAAGCTACAATAATTCTCGCCAAGACACCAGCGTATAGGGCGATCCGAATATACCTGGCTTTGGCAGTCGCACCATGTACTCCTTCTTCCAGTTTTTGCCGAGGTATTTAATCGGAACATCTTGGACAATACCAGCAGCGATCGCGTCTTTATACCATTGTTCAAACTCCTCATCTTCCCGCGTTTTCTCAGGTTCTGCACTTTGCCACCAGCGTTGGCGCAGACACTCGGTCAGCCAACCAGCAGGGCGGTCTATTTTCTGCCCTTTGGTTTCTTTGGCACGTTTGGTTTGGCGGTAGTAGGCGATCGCCTTTTTAACTTCTTCTAGGGTAAAGTTGCGAACGAGAGCTTTGAGCTGGACGTTGAGCCGGATGTTGGCGTCGTCAATAACATCGAGCTTTTGAGACTGTTCGGCAGCAGAAAATTCGCTTTCATCAGAATTAAGCGGTTCAGACTCGTCAATGTCTGCATTCTCCTCTGCGCGTTCAGGGGCGGGACTCACCATCGCGCCTTGGCTTTTTTCTTCTTCTTCTTTTTTAAAATTATTAAGGACAGCAGCAGGGTGTGGTGGGTGGGTGTCTGTTATTTCTTTAATTTCTCTATAAGGATCTACGGCGGAATCAGGTTTTGAGGACTCTGTTTTGGACATTTTTGAGTCAGACTTTGACAGTTTAGGATCAGAGTCTGACAATTTTGGCTCATCGGGGTGATATGCCACGACGCTCCAGCGCTGGATTGAGTAGTATTTTTTCACCTGACCGAGTAACCCTTGGTCAATGAGCTGGGTTAATGCCCGTCTGACATGGCGTTCAGAGTAGGGACGGCAGCGGGTTTGGGCTGTCCAGTCTTGAAAGTCTGAGAGTGAGAACTCTTGTTCTTTTCCGGCTGGGCGGCGGCGGAGCAACCATCGGTAAAGGAGTCGGGCGCAGGGGTTGATCAGGAATGAGATTTGGTCGTGCAGGTCAGTGATTCTGGCAAATACAGTAGTCATGGTTTTCTCGTTGTGGGGAATTGGAGAAAAGACCTAACCTCCCAACTTCCTTGCAAAGAAAGGGGGAGTCAGGCTCTCCTGGCTGAAGCTCCTCTCCCCATGTCGGGGAGGGGTTAAAGAAAGGACTTGCGCTCTCAAAGCCGAAACCCCTGCCATCCGGTAGGGGTTTTTGTTAGTGCGCTGATCGCTGATTCGTGTATGGATAGGACGGGTGAGGTGGTGTACCAGGGGTCGTCTCTATCGACTTGGATGGAATAGCGCCAGCCTGGTTTGAGGTTGTGTTGAGTGACCCAGTAGCTATCTGGGCTAAAGTATTCAATTCCTGTGATTAAGCCAGTCTGAATGCGTATTGTGTTGAGGAAGGCGTGTTTGGCTCGGATTCGTTGACCTAAGCTGAATTTGGGTACATTCCAATCGGTTGGAACGCCCAGACACTGGCGGTTTTGACGATTTTCTGACACCATTAAAATGGCTCCTTTCATGTTTGTGGCATGGGAGGTGAAGCGTCGCGGGTTGGTGGTCTAATACCAGCTCGTGGCGCGTTATTTCTTTATGGGGAGATTGTACCGCGATTTGGCGAAAAGTGCGATCGAGCGAGTTTTTGGAGGGAGCGAGTAAGGGATGTGCCGTAGTAGCACACCCCGCTCATATTACGTCCGGATAAGCTAAGACGCATTTTAATTGGGATTTTTGAAGCCCAGACTCCTTATAGCAAGGGTTTCGGGTCAAAAATTTAAATGCCGAACAGCTTAATTGCCCGGAATAAAACCTCGCCCAGTCGCGTTGCTGCAATCAACCGATTGCGATTTGCTGCCTCCGGTGTGTGCTGAGGCTCAGACTGACGGTGCAACCTCTCTAGCAGTTTGTTGGCATTTTCGAGCCCATTGGGTTGACTTGCTAGTTTGTCTAATAAGGTTGCAAGGTTTGTAGATTCCGCCTTGGAAGAGTTAAGATGGTGGAACATTTGAATTTATCCTTTTTCTAAGTTGTCGTGTTAGCGGTTTGCCGAAATTAGTGATCAGTAAAACCGCTGCAATAGCTGACTTAAACCGAAAAAAGAGCGCTGTTTGGAGTACCAGTCCAAGCGGCGTTTTTTCATGTCTGCATCAGTTCTCTCCAGAGTAACACCCCTACACATCAGTTGTGTAGTCGCGCACCAGCGTGCATATAGAAGTTACTCCATCTAAATACTAAGTAATCTAAAAATACTAAGTAATTAATAAGGAATAAGTAGTCGGACGAAAGAAAACGGTACTGTGTTAATTTTTGTAAATCGCCCTCAAACTCTTACTGTTCCCTGTTCCCTGTTCCCTAATCTCAACCGTTAACTTTAATTGTGTCCACCTACTTACATATATATATGCACCTCTAATAGTTTGTAGTGGCGTGGCAAGCTTAAAATAGGCATCTGGTGGGTTACGGCGGGAGCCTAACCCACCCTACATCATTATTGAATCGTCGGTGCGGCTAAAATTTGGTTGTCTTTCTGATGATTGCTGTCAACCTTTCGACTGGCTAAGTTGAGCTGCTACAATTCCCATTGACGCTCCGTACCAAAAATGGTACAATCAACAAGGAATGACCGAAAAAAGAGTTCCTGCAAGGTTTTATAGAAACGAAGCTGGTAATGAACCAGTTCGTGATTGGTTAAAAAACCTGGGGAAAAATGAACGTTATTTGATTGGCACCGATATCAAAACCGTTGAGTACGGCTGGCCCATCGGTATGCCAACTTGTAAACCACTAGGGAAAGGATTATTTGAAGTTCGCACTAATTTACCTGATGGAATCGCTCGTGTCATCTTCTGCTTTTACGAAGACCAATTAATTTTGCTTCATGGATTTATTAAGAAAACGCAGAAAACGCCCAAGACAGACTTAGACCTAGCTTTATCTCGGAAGCGAGACTTAGAAGAAAAAGAATGACTACCAATCCTTATATCGGTTCTTCACTTGACGATCTCCTCGAAGAAGACGGAATACTTGACGAGGTAGAAGCAATTGCACTTAAGCGGGTTCTCGCTTGGCAAGTTTCTCAGGCAATGCAAGAAAAAGGACTCACTAAAACAGAAATGGCTCAACAGATGCACACAAGTCGTGCATCTCTCGACAGATTCCTCGATCAAGAAAATACCTCTGTAACGCTCAACACTATGGTGAATGCCGCTAAAGCTGTTGGTAAACGGTTGCGTATTGAATTGGTGGCAGATGATGATAGCAATCCAACTTTAAGCAGATTAGAAGAAACACAAAAAACCAGGGGAGTTGCGCTCATTCGTTAATCCACGAGTAAACTCTGCCAAAGCGGGCGATCACATTAGAAATGGGATGCTGAAGCTATCAAAAATTGGGGAAATGCCTATTATTCTGCATCGCCCTGTTCCAGATGGTTTCACACTTAAAACTTGCACCATCGTCAAAAAGGCTGACGGCTGGAACTGTGGCATCTCAATCGAAGATGCCACAGTTCCAGAACTTCTCCCTCTGGCAGAAGTTAAAGCAGTGGTTGGTATTGATGTTGGACTCAAGGATTTTCTCACGACTTCGGATGGGGAAACCATACCGATTCAGCAAACTTATCGCAAAACTCAAGCACATTTAGCCCGTCAACAACGCAAGCTTGCCAGAAAACAAAAGGGGTCGAAGCTTCATGAGAAACAAAAAAACAAAATAGCTATAATTCATCAGCGCATTGGTCGCAAAAGGCAAGACTTTCACTACAACACAGCTCACAAACTGGTCAAACAATTTGATTTGATTGCAGTGGAAGACTTGAATATCAACGGGCTTGCTCGAACACGATTGAGCAAGCTCAATCTTAGCCAAGTAGCTCTTTCCGCTTCCTCAGTTCCTCCAACTATTAAATAATCTGACCAAAATATATCGAAAAAAATCAGCCTTTTTTAATCTCACACAAAAAAAGACAAGCTGAATTTACCAAAACTTTAAGCTCCCAGTACGGTAAAGGGGATTCAGCATCTGAAGTATGTAAATAGACACCTCATCACTCATTCTGGGGGAAGCTGGGCGTATGAATTTCAAAACCTTATTAATTTTCGCCACAATATTAGCCGCTATCGGATTACCCCTTGCCCTTTATCTCGCACCAGAGGAAACAATTAGCTCACCCATTCACAAACAACTTGAAAAAGTAAAAAATTCTATTCAACCGCTAAAAGCCAAAAAAGTCAGCGTCGAACAAATTCTGAAAACCAAACGCTGTCCGGGGTGTAACCTCACAGAAATCGATCTGAGTGGACTAGATTTGAGCGGCGCTGATTTTAGAAATACCGACCTCTCCCGTGCCAACCTAACGAATACCCAATTCAAAGATGCCAAAATGAGTGGTGCTCGTCTAAATGAAGCCCAACTGAAAAATGCCGACCTAGACGGAGTTGACCTTCACGACAGTGAATTGAAAAATGCCGACCTGACTGACGCGAACCTCTTCAATATCAGATTAGACAACGCTGACTTAAGTAATGCGACACTGCACCGGGTTGAGCTTCGAGATGCTGACCTAATTGGCGCCACGCTCAAGAATGCCGACCTGAGTCATGCCAGTCTGTACGGAACACGACTGACAGAAGCTAACCTCACAGGTACGAATCTGAGCAATACCAACATGCGCTACGCGAACTTGCTCAATGCCACGATGGCAGGCGCTAATCTCCAGGGGGCTGACTTGCAACTGGCAGTCATGCCGGACGGAACCACTGTCTACGGTACAACTCAGTACTGACCAACCTGGGGAATTAATTACGGCAACCAGTAAATCAGTAATTACTGCATTACTGCATTACTGCATTACTGCATTACTGCATTACTGCATTACTGCATTACTGATTTACTTAACTTAGCCCAAAAAATAGTTCACCCGCAATCCGCAAACACCATGTTATTATTGATTACGCTGTGATAACAGCACCCAGCTAGATCTAGCGCATCTAGTAACCTCAATAATGCCAGACATTCAGCAAACAACAAATGCAAGAAAGAGACGACTATCTCAGATTTCGGTTACCTGAGGCACTCAAAGAACGATTTAAACTGTATTGCTACCTCAAAGGCATCACCATGTCAGATACAGTCAGGGAGATGATTGAGGAAGTACTCAAAAACGAGGATTTAGAAAAACTTCTACAGGAAAAACTCTTACAGGAAAAACAGCGGGAATCTGACCTAGGAGAATGATTCTACCGACATTCCATCATCAGAGCCACCTAGCGTAATAAGTCCAGCTTATCGATTCCTTCAGAAACACTAATCCTCATTTACCTTTACAAAGCTTAATAATTCACCTATGATTATTTACATAGGAGCTCGGCTCTGAAATCAAAAGCAATTATCCGAACCATGACAACCACATTACAACGTCGCGAATCCGCATCCTTGTGGGATCGGTTCTGCGAGTGGGTCACCTCCACCGAAAACCGCCTGTATATCGGCTGGTTTGGTGTACTGATGATCCCTACTCTCTTAACCGCCACCACCTGCTTCATCATCGCCTTCATCGCCGCTCCCCCTGTGGACATCGATGGAATCCGTGAGCCTGTTGCTGGAAGCTTACTGTACGGTAACAACATCATCTCTGGTGCTGTTGTACCTTCCTCCAACGCCATCGGCTTGCACTTCTATCCCATCTGGGAAGCTGCTTCCTTAGATGAGTGGCTCTACAACGGTGGTCCTTACCAGTTGGTAGCCTTCCACTTCCTCATTGGCATCTTCTGCTACATGGGTCGTGAGTGGGAACTTTCCTACCGCTTAGGTATGCGTCCTTGGATCTGCGTAGCTTACAGCGCACCTGTAGCTGCTGCTACCGCCGTGTTCCTCATCTACCCCATCGGTCAAGGTTCTTTCTC
>NZ_JBKHUP010000124.1:0-19812 GCF_046565525.1 Coleofasciculus sp.
GAGCATTTTTTAGAGCAACTATTGATCAAGCAATCTATCGTTAACCCTCTTGTCGGGGCGACTTGTTTGCATAAATTAACAACTAGAGAAACAGGGCGGGTTTAGTCACATTGAGGTGCAACCGAAAAGATAGTAGTAAAACCCGCCCCTACAGAGGATCGGGTCGCCATTTTCTCACAATTTGGTTTAGAATTTATTAAAATTGCGGCTATACTATCCCCACTCGCTTGTTGGGTGGATGGTATTTTGGTAGTGAGCGCTTTGAGTCAGAAGGAGCATTTTTTAGAGCAACTATTGATCAAGCAATCTATCGTTAACCCTCTTGTCGGGGCGACTTGTTTGCATAAATTGACAACTAGAGAAACAGGGCGGGTTTAGTCACATTGAGGTGCAACCGAAAAGATAGTAAGAAAACCCGCCCCTACAGAGGATCGGGTCGCCCTTTTCTCACAATTTGGTTTAGAATCTATTAAAATGTTACGTCACCCGCCTTGTTTCTTGGAAATCCCAGGATATTGATTTACTCCAACGCCATTACAATAACCTCAAGGCGGGAAACTTCTCCCAAGCTGATACTGTGAAGTCGGTCATTCAGGATTTACGCTCCACGAAAAGAGGAGTGAAGATATGCCCTGTTGAAAAGGAAATCGCGGAACCAAACGAAACAAAGTCCGCTTGACAAGGCTAATCGAGGGGTGTGGAAACCCGCGCAGGCGGGTGCAAGTTTGTGTAGCTGCGGTTTCAACCGCCCAGAGGATGCCGCAGAATTGAACGGGATGAGAACCCAAAACCCTGCAACAATCGATAACAAGTGTAAAAATGGATCACAATTGAACCGATAAACCTCCTTATCTCTAGGATGGATAAGTCTAAGCGTGTGACGTCCTCCTACACCGACCCTACGGGTACGGTTGTAGGCTTCCTTTGTCGCCGTTGTAGAACGACGCTTCCGGCGTTTTATAGTGGGGAATACGCCCAGCCCCACTTCTTGCTTATCGCAAGAGAAACTTTGACGATATGATATGAGGTTTGACTTTCACCATCAACTTACCAGCATTCGCAGCTTTGTAAATGAGAATTAAAAGAATTTGTCCTCCTTAGTGAATCATACCTTATACCGAACTTGTTGTCAGAAAAAATCAAAACAAGTTTCGAGAGACTGGCAATTCATCTCACGCCTCCCTATCGGGTAGGACGTGAGGCTTCTTGCCAAATGAGCTAAAATCCAAAATCCATTCCTAGTCTCATCGTTAAACACCATGCCCAAATCTCCCAAATCCCTCAGCGGTAACCAAATCCGACAAACGTTCCTGGAATTCTACGAAAAACGGCAACACCAGGTTTTGCCGTCGGCTTCCTTAGTCCCCGAAGATCCCACCGTCTTACTCACCATCGCCGGGATGTTACCCTTTAAACCCATATTCCTGGGACAACGCCAGTCGGAATTTTCCCGCGCCACCACCTCGCAAAAATGTCTCCGCACCAATGATATAGAGAATGTGGGACGCACGGCGCGACACCATACCTTCTTTGAAATGCTGGGCAATTTTAGCTTTGGCGACTATTTTAAAGAACAAGCGATCGCGTGGGCATGGGAATTATCTACTAAAGTCTTTGAATTACCCCCAGAACGCCTGATAGTGAGTGTGTTTAGAGAGGATGACGAAGCCTTTGCCATCTGGCGGGATAAAATTGGTATCCCAGCTCATCGTATCCAGCGTATGGGCGAAGAAGATAACTTCTGGGCATCGGGTCCTACGGGTCCTTGTGGTCCTTGTTCAGAAATTTATTACGACTTCCACCCGGAAAAAGGGGACAAGGCTATCGATTTAGAAGATGACACCCGGTTTATTGAGTTCTATAACCTGGTGTTCATGGAATACAACCGGGATATTGAGGGGAATCTTACCCCCCTGAAAAATAAAAATATTGACACCGGCTTGGGATTAGAACGGATGGCGCAAATCCTCCAGCAGGTTCCCAATAACTACGAAACTGACCTGATTTTCCCGATCATCAAAACCGCCGCTGAGATTGCTGGACTTGATTACGCCAAAAGTGATGAGAAGACTAAAGTATCCCTAAAAGTCATTGGTGATCACATTCGCGCCGTGGTTCATCTCATTGCTGATGGCGTTACCGCTTCCAATAATGGGCGCGGCTATATCCTGCGTCGTTTAATCCGGCGAGTGGTGCGCCATGGGCGGTTAATTGGCATTGCCCAAGGAGAGTTTACCACCCAAGTTGCAGAAAGCGCGATCGCACTGGCAGAAGACGCCTATCCGAATGTGCGACAACGGAACGATTCGATTAAAGCTCAATTGCAACGAGAAGAATCTCAATTCCTCAAACGCATAGAAAACGGCGAGAAATTATTGGCAGATATTCTGGCGACAAACCCCCAGCAAATTTCTGGGATGGATGCCTTTACCCTCTATGATACTCATGGATTCCCCTTAGAATTAACCCAAGAAATTGCCGAAGAACAAGGGATTACTGTAGATTTGGCAGGCTTTGAAATTGAAATGGAGAAGCAGCGCCAACGGGCGAGAGATGCCCATGAAACCATTGATTTGACGGTACAGGGAAGCTTGGATAAGTTAGCTGAACATATCCAGGGCACGACGTTCTTGGGGTATAGTGAACCGCAGTCTATCGCCCAAGTTGAAGCCTTGTTAGTCGAAGGTAAAGCGGTAGAATCAGCAGAATCTGGTACTGACGTTCAGATTATTTTAGACCAAACCCCCTTCTATGCCGAATCCGGGGGGCAAATTGGCGATCGCGGCTATTTGTCGGGCGATAATTTAGTGGTACGGATTGAAGATGTCAAGAAAGAATCCGACTTCTTTGTCCATTTTGGTCGCGTGGAACGGGGAACGATAAATCTGGGGGATACCGTTACGGCTCAAATTGACCGCGCCTGTCGTCGTCGCCTCCAAGCGAATCATACGGCGACTCATTTATTACAAGCGGCGCTGAAAAAGATTGTTGATCTATCTATTTCCCAAGCCGGTTCCTTAGTTGCTTTTGATCGGCTGCGGTTTGACTTCCATTGTTCCCGTTCCCTGACTGCAGAGGAATTGGCACAAATTGAGGAGAAAATTAATACTTGGATTGCTGAAGCTCATGGCGCAGATGTCACCATAATGTCCCTTACAGACGCCAAGGCAAAAGGTGCGATCGCGATGTTTGGCGAAAAATACGCTTCGGAGGTACGGGTTATTGATTTCCCTGGTGTTTCTATGGAACTCTGTGGCGGGACTCATGTGAATAACACGGCGGAAATTGGTGTATTTAAAATTGTCTCTGAAACGGGGGTAGCTTCCGGTATTCGGCGCATCGAAGCGGTAGCTGGTCCTGCGGTATTGGATTATTTGAACCTGCGGGATAAAGTGGTCAAAGAATTATGCGATCGCTTTAAAGTCAAACCCGAAGAAATCCCAGAACGAATTACCAATATCCAGAACGAACTCAAAGCCTCTCAGAAAGAATTAGACGCCGTGAAACAAGAATTGGCTTTAGCCAAATCTGATCAGTTATTGAGTCAAGCTGAATCGGTGGGTGAGTTCAAAGTTTTAGTGGCAAATCTAGGAGACATTGAACCCGACGCCCTGAAAACCGCAGCGGAACGACTCCAACAAAAATTGGGCGAAAGTGCGGTTATTTTAGGTTCTGTACCAACAGAAGGAAAAGTTAGTTTAGTGGCGGCGTTTAGCACCAAAGTCCAGAAAGAGAAGAAACTACAAGCTGGTAAATTTATTGGTGAAATTGCCAAAGTTTGTGGCGGTGGCGGTGGTGGGCGCCCCAACTTAGCCCAAGCTGGGGGACGAGATGCTAGTAAGCTACCGGAAGCCTTGGATACGGCAAAACATCAGTTAATTGAACAGTTGCAGTAATCATGTATGGTGGGCATTGCCCACCTTTTTTGCCCTATGAATTAAGCAAGGTATAGTGGTGCATTACGGCAAGATCGAGATGAAAGGAATTATAATAAGTCTAATCATGCCTAATGCATCCTATTAAACGCTAAAAATGATTACTAAACCAGAAAAAGAAAATATCGTCATAAAGATATGTTTTATAGGTTTGCTACTTTCATCTCTCCTGAGTCGGGTAAAATTCACTTATTTTAGTTCTTTTAGCCTGAGTATCCATTATCTCTTGATTCCTTTATTTTCCACTCTATTAATTCTTTTGAACCTAAAAAGCCTAAAACAATTTTGTATTGCTCACTCAAAAATATTGGTAGCTACTGGATTATTATATATCTGGATATTGGTCTGTGCATTTTTTAGCAATTTTCCAGCCACTGCCCTAACTTACACGATAAAATACACCAATTATTTTTTCATATTTATTGCTTTTTTAAGCCTAAACTTTCCCAAACCGAAAAGCATCAAATATTACTGCCTAACTCTATTAGTTATAATACAAGTCATAGCTATTTTAGGTTGGGTAGAAATAGTCTTCCCCAAAATGTGGATGTTTAGACTTTTAAAGTATCCCAGCTTCCATCCTCAGATTGGTTCAATCATGCAAAACCCAAATCAGTTTGGCGTTTTAATGGCGATAGGCGCGAGTTTGACTCTGATTCTATACCAGAAAAAGGTTATTTCTACAATTTACTTCTATATCAGCGAAGTCCTGTTGGTTATTTCCCTAGCAATTTCTACAAGCCGAAATGCCTGGTTAGTGTTTATTTTAGGGTTAGTTCTACTTAGGGGAACAAAAATAATCAATAACATTAAGTTTATTTCGTTGTCTTTCTTGTTAGTTATTTGTATCTTATTGTATCCCCCTGCCAATTATAAACTAGGACTAATCAATAGTAATATATTTCCTGGATTTGAGCTATTGAATCAAAACTTTCCCAATCCGAGTTCCCTTGAAACAAAAATATCAAATCCCAAATCAACAGCTTTGTCGAGATTAGCTTTATGGAAAGCGGCTATTAGTGAAATGACTAAACAACCAATAACAGGCATAGGACTAGGCGTTTTTGCCGAACATATAGGAAAACAAGTTTTTGGGGTCAAAGGTTTTCACGCCCATAATATATTTTTAAATATAGGTGCAGAACTGGGAATACCTGGATTACTAATATTTATTGGTTTCTTGTTGAAAATAGCATCGGATCTCAAGCCGAGTAATTTTGTCACTGTCATCATACTTCTATTTTTAGCATCGCAAATGCTTGACTTTTTCATTGAGGACTATACCTTTACAACGATTGAGCTGTATTTTTTATCCCTAGCAGTTATATCCGGAACAAAAGTTAAACCAACGCTCAAGTAAATTTGGATTTTACCATGACTCAACAACACCGATTAAAAAACAATCATTTCTATCTCATATTCCCTAATATCTTTGAATTTAAGGGAGGAGTGCAGGTTTATTCAGCTTTCTTGCTCAAATCATTACAAGAGTTATATCCAGATGCCAATTATGACATTTTTATAAAATATGATAAAAACGATTCAAAAAATCTGCAAAATCTCCAATTTCTACCCCATACTAAATTTCACTATTTCGGACATTTTCCCCGATTGCTACAAACTATATTTTTGGCAATTACAATAATTGTACAAGGCATTTGGCAGCGTCCAAGTTTAGTAATATCTACCCATATCAACTATGCGATCGCTTGCTATATACTTCAACGAATAAATGGAGTCCCTTACTGGTTCATTGCTCATGGTACTGAGGTTTGGTCTACACAAATAAAATCCCACAAACTCGTATTACAGGGAGCCGAAAAAGTCATTGCTGTTAGTGAATATACACGAGAAAGATTAATCAAAGAGCAAAATATTGACGCCGATAAAATTCATATATTATTTAATACTTTTGATGCCAAACAATTCCAGATAAAGTCTAAACCAACTTACTTACTACAACGGTATAATATAACCCCCAATCAACCGATAATATTAACAGTAGCTCGCCTGGGTCGTATGGCTAAGCATAAAGGCTACGATCAAATTCTCCATGCTTTAGTCAAAATTCGTCAGCATATTCCCAATATTCACTATATTCTCGCGGGTAAAGGTGATGATAGACCGAGGATTCAAACCTTAATTACCAGCTTGAACCTCGATGATTGCGTGACTTTGCCGGGATTTTTGACAGATGAGGAATTATGCGATCACTATAACCTTTGTGATGTGTTTGCGATGCCCAGTCAGGGGGAAGGCTTTGGCATTGTCTTTTTAGAAGCATTAGCTTGTGGTAAACCTGTGTTAGCCGGGAATCAAGATGGTTCTGTTCAACCTCTGGTTAGTGGGGAATTAGGATGCTTAGTTGATCCCAATGATGTAGAGGATATTGCTACCAAACTCATTGAAATTCTCCAAGGACATTATGGGAATAAAATGGTGTACAATCCAGAAGGGTTACGAAAAAGAACAATTGAATTGTTTGAATTGAATCAGTTTAAAACAACCCTGGCAGCATTATTGTCTTCTAATTGAAAATAAGCCCCGACACCCGCCAAGAACTCAAGTTCTTGGCTTATAGCTTAAGTCCATTAAAATGGACTAAAACTAAAGATGTCTTCGTATGCTAGATGACTGCAAGGGTTTAGTTCCTGGGGTTTCAACCCAAGGCGGTTTAACGCCAGTGGTGCAAGATATAAGTATTAACGTGAAGTTTTCCTGGGGTTTTCTCAACCTAACCGCTTGCCTTATAGGAGAAACATGAGTTTATAGGCGGACACATTTTCCCATTATAAAAAATTATCCCCCAAAACCGAAACCTTGTCAAGCGATCGCGTCCGATCAAATCCGGTCAAATCCGGTTGAATACTCACACAAGGCAGACGGCAGAAGGTAGCAACAAAGAAGAGAATACAAAATTGGTTTGAGAACTTTTTGAGAGAGTGCAACGTTGCGCTTCTCAATCCATTTACTTGATTTGAAGAACTTTTGAAAGCCAAACAGCACTATCAGCAAGCCTCAACGCCAACAGACAAACAACTTGCGATCGCACCCCTGATATTGGCAACAGAAGAAACCGCCGCCGTAGCTAGACAAATGGGATAAGGGTCTGCCAAACTAGAAGATAATCTTGAGCATCTTCATCATGAATCGCCTCAATCACCACGCCTATAAAATTCTCTGTGCAGAAGTTCACCACTGCACCGGAGACTCCCCAGTCAATCAGGTGGAACGACAAATCGTCCTCAAGCGGTTAAAAAAACTGCGATCGCAACCCGGTTCCCCCGCTTCATTAGCCGAACTACGAGAAACGGTTGTGGATGTGTTACCCCAATTCAGTGAAAAAGAACTCAAGAAAGCTGCCAAAGCTAATCAGCCGCCGGGACTACTTAGTAAAATGGCTTGGACAGGGGCAATCCTGGGGAGTATGGCGGGTTTAGTTTGGGTAGTAAACCTGCCTTACCCAATGATCCGGCGTCCAGTGGCGCGGACGGCACCACTCTTACTATTACCCAGTTATATCCAGATGGATCATAACTATCGCCAAACCATTCGCAACGTTGAACAAGCCGATCAACTGATTAATAATGCTACCAGTGCCGCAGATTTCGGCTTAGGGGAAGAAAAAGTTAAGCTAGCCCAAAATCATCTTGACAAATTACCTGTCTGGTTCTTAGGTTACGAACCCAAATTCTACTGTAGCTTATTTAGGTGTAGCTGGAAATTCACCCTGGATGAATTTGAAAGCGCTCGTACTAACGTCGCTCGTATGGAAGCCAAGGTATTCCAGGAGAAAAATGCTCAGATTGAACTAGAGAAAGCCGAAACTGTACTCAATCAAGCCAAACAGCAGTACCAGCAAGCCGCAACGCCAACTGATAAACAAAACGCGATCGCACAATGGCGTTCAGCAATTGATCAATTAGAGCAAATTCCCTCAGCTACCCTCGCCGGACAAACCGCGAAAACCAAGTTCCTCGCTTATCAAAGGGACTTTCAGCAAGTGGTTGGCTTTGCGGCGGATAACCAGCGTACCGGTTACCTGATTGGTGCGGCTCAAGAATTTGCTTTTGCGGCGGCTAAAGCGGCTCAAAATCCGCCCCACACCGTAGCTGAATGGCAACAAATCCAGAAACTTTGGCAACAAGCGATCGCGCGATTGGAAAAAGTTCCCCTAGATGATCAAGGTTATCTACAAGCCCAAAAATTACTTGCCACTTATCAAACGAACTTAGGTATTATCCAAACTCGCTCCTCAGCCGAGGCGGAATCAATACAAGCCCTCGATGAAGCTCAACGTCAAATTCAACGTTTGCTCGCCAACACACCTACCGATGCGGCGATTGATCGGAATCTGACCCTTAGTCAGCTTCAGGGTATTATTAATCAACTCAATAAGGTACAATCGGGGACAACATCCTACCCGAAAGCTCAAGAACTTTTGCTCTCAGCCCAAAATAAACTTAAGCAGGTTCAA
Source organism: Coleofasciculus sp. (assembly GCF_046565525.1). Taxonomy (NCBI): domain Bacteria; kingdom Bacillati; phylum Cyanobacteriota; class Cyanophyceae; order Coleofasciculales; family Coleofasciculaceae; genus Coleofasciculus; species Coleofasciculus sp. The sequence continues at coordinate 8,413 of NZ_JBKHUP010000124.1, forward strand.
CCCTAAAAAAAAGTCATTCGTCATTATACCAATAATAAACCTTCTATCTTCTGCTATAAAATCTGGAGATGGTTAACCCGGTAAAATAATTGAACGAACCTCTAATGATGCGATCGCCTTGAACCGAATTCAGTTCCTACCCCATTTCCCCCAGCGACTCCTCGGATTACTGCTCACATTTCTCCTACTCCTGATTCCCCTCCCCGCCTTAGCCGCCACTCCAGAACGCCAACCGTTAACCCTGGAACTCCTGCAAAAGAGTCTAGAATCGCCGATTCAAAGCGAAGGCATTTCCACGATTGATCTGCGCCAGTTCGTTATTGACTTAACCAATGAGAATACAGACTTTCGAGATCAGTTCTATCAACAACTCCAAAGCCAGCTAACTCGTTCTAAAACCCCTCTGGCTTTAGATTTAAGTGAATCCTTGATTCAAGGAGAGTTTACGGCTAGTAAATTAGGCTTACAAACCGCCCTCTCCCAAGCCACGTTACCCTCCTTATTAACTAAACAAGAACAAGCACAATTGGCAAAAGATGCTCGCTTTATCAGCGAATCCAGAGACCAAGTTCCCTCAATTACTGTCTTTCGGGGTACTCTAAAACTAAATCAAACCCGTCTCAGTGGTACGATTAATTTCGCGAATACTTTCTTTCTGCAACACTTAGAAGTATCTGATGCTGTGTTTATCCAGGAAGTGGATTTTTCAGGGAGTAGTTTTAGCCAGTCCGTTGATTTCAGTAATACTACATTTGGTCGAGAGGTTAACTTCAGCAGTGATACCTTCTTTGATCAGGCTGGATTTACTCAGGTGGAGTTTAAAGGGATGGCGAATTTTAGTTTATCTACATTTCATGGGAAGGGGAATTTTAGTCAGGCGGAGTTTGTCCAGCTTGCCAATTTTACCGGAACCCAATGGCTAAAAGATGCGGATTTCCACCAAGTGATTTGGCGCGATCGCACGTTGTTGAGTAAGAGTCGATTTACTCAGTCGTTGTTACTCACCGAGGCGACGTGGGAAAAGTCTATTAGCCTGCGGGGAAGCCAGTTTCAGCAACCGATTTTAATGCGGGATGCGAGTCTACTGGATCAAATGGATTTGAGTAATACGCGCTTTTCCCCCAATGCTTATGTTAATGTCGCTGGGATGACCTTTGACTCCGACGAAGCCAAACTATTTGGTGATGCCGGTCATGTCGGAAAAATTCTATCAGTTCCTCGACTCGAAGGCAATGAGGATGTACTGCGGAATTTAGTCCGGAACTTTCGCGAACAAGAACAAATTCCCGATGGCAATTCTTTAGATTATCTGCGGGAACGGTTGCGACGGGAACAATTGTGGGGACGTCTGGTGGGTAGCCTTTTCCAGTTAATGAATCGCCAGGATACCGTGCGATCGCGCCATTGGCTAATTGATGCTTTACACTGGGCGGGATTGAGTTTACTGCTGCTATTAAGTGCCGATGGTACAAGTTTTGGCTTAGTTTTCGGCGTGGGAATGATCGCCATTGCCTATTTCGGATTGCTGTTTTGGTTTCTAGATCGTTGGCGGCGACGTTATCCTAAACCGATTCTACCCACCTCCCTAGAAACACTGTACATGGTGGGGAATGGGGCGGCGGCTACTGTGGGGGGTGCGATCGCAATTTTTCAAACCAGTGAACAACCGTGGCTGACGCTATTGTGTTTGGCGGGAATTCTTTTACCGATACCCTTACTGCTAGTGTGGCGACTGTATCGTCAAGGGCGCTATCATGCCCTAATCGATGTTACTTATTTTGTCGAAGATGGGGGGCTGCGGCAATTACGCCTGCTGATTGGACGTCTCCCGATTATGCCTCGGTTTGGCTTTTTCCGCGATCGCTATATGCCGATTCTTTGGGATCGTCGCTGGAATTGGCTAAATTATTATGATTTTAGTTTTAATAATTTACTTAAGTTTGGTTTTAATGATATTCGCCTGAGAGAGGAACATGTTCCCGGTATTATTATGACCTTGGCTTGGTATCAGTGGGGTTTGGGTCTTGCTTATATTGCCCTGCTATTGTGGACGCTTTCTCGGACGATTCCTGGGCTAAATTTACTGATTTATCTGAAATAGTAACACTGTTACCCAAGTCCCCCAAGTCATCAAACCCCAACATAACCGCCGCGACGAATTTCCCTCAGACCATATAAAATAAACAGGATTCACGAATAGTCACGCAATCACCGACACCTATGCCTCGCCGCGACGATCTTCACAAAATTCTGATCTTGGGTTCTGGTCCCATTGTTATTGGACAAGCCTGTGAGTTTGATTACTCTGGCACTCAGGCGTGTAAAGCCCTCCAGCAGGAAGGCTACGAAGTGGTACTGGTTAACTCCAACCCAGCCACAATCATGACCGACCCAGAAACCGCAGACCGCACCTACATCGAACCCCTGACCCCAGAAATTGTGGAGAAGGTGATTGCCAAAGAACGACCAGACGCCCTATTGCCGACAATGGGCGGTCAAACTGCCTTGAATATTGCCGTTACCCTGGCGAAAACCGGTGTTCTCGACAAATACGGCGTCGAGCTCATTGGTGCTAAACTCGATGCCATCGAAATGGCAGAAGACCGCCAGCTTTTCAAAGAAGCCATGGGACGCATTGGTATCGGAGTCTGTCCCTCCGGAATCGCCAGTACCCTAGATCAAGCCAAAGCCCTTGCCCAACACATTGGCAGCTACCCCCTAATTATTCGTCCAGCCTATACATTAGGCGGGACAGGAGGTGGTATCGCCTATAACCAGGAAGAATACGAAGAAATGGCACAAGCGGGGTTAGACGCCTCCCCCGTCTCTCAAATCTTAGTAGAACAGTCGCTGCTGGGATGGAAAGAATATGAGTTAGAAGTGATGCGGGATCTCGCCGATAACGTAGTCATTATCTGCTCAATCGAAAACCTTGACCCCATGGGCGTCCACACCGGCGACTCGATTACCGTAGCCCCCGCCCAAACTCTCACCGATAAAGAATATCAGCGACTCCGGGATTACTCCATTCAAATTATCCGCGAGATTGGCGTCGAAACCGGCGGATCAAATATTCAATTTGCCATCAATCCAGTTACCGGGGACGTGATAGTCATCGAAATGAACCCCCGTGTCTCCCGCAGTTCTGCCCTCGCCTCGAAAGCCACAGGGTTCCCCATTGCCAAATTTGCGGCAAAGTTAGCCGTGGGGTACACCTTGGATGAAATTCCCAACGATATCACCCAGAAAACCCCCGCCTCCTTTGAACCCACTATCGACTATGTAGTCACCAAAATTCCCCGCTTTACCTTTGAAAAATTCCCCAACGCCAAACCCGTACTCACCACCCAGATGAAGTCCGTGGGGGAAGCCATGGCAATTGGGCGCACGTTCCAAGAATCCTGCCAAAAAGCCCTACGTTCCTTGGAAATCGGACGCTACGGGTGGGGATGCGATCGCGTCGAAAAACTTCCCTCCCTCGAACAAGTGCGTTCTAGCTTACGTACACCCAACCCAGACCGCATCTTTACCCTGCGTCACGCCTTACAGTTAGGCATGACTGTCGAAGAAATTTATGAACTCACGAGTATTGACCCTTGGTTTCTGGATAAGTTTGCTGATTTACTCGAAACCGAAAAATTCCTCAAGCGCACTCCCTTAAAAAGCTTGACAAAAGAGAATCTTTGGGATATAAAGCGTCAAGGCTATAGCGATCGCCAAATTGCCTTCGCGACCAAAACAACGGAAGATGAGGTGCGGGCATACCGTAAGCAACTTGGGGTTGTCGCCGTTTACAAAGTCGTAGATACCTGCGCCGCCGAATTTGAAGCACTAACCCCCTATTACTATTCCACCTACGAAGAAGAAACCGAAGTCATCCCCTCCGATAAGCGCAAGGTGATGATTCTGGGCGGTGGACCAAACCGGATTGGACAGGGAATTGAGTTTGACTACTGTTGCTGTCATGCCGCTTACTCCCTCGCCAAAGAAGGGTTTGAGACGATTATGGTCAACTCCAACCCAGAAACCGTTTCCACCGACTACGACACCAGCGATCGGCTTTACTTTGAACCCCTGACGAAAGAAGATGTCCTCAACATCATTGAAACCGAAAAGCCAGAAGGAATTATCATCCAGTTTGGCGGTCAAACCCCACTCAAACTAGCCGTTCCCCTGCAAGAATTTTTAAACCGTCCAGAAATCCAAGCTGTACTCCCCACAAAAATCTGGGGCACCTCTCCCGACTCCATTGATATTGCCGAAGATCGGGAACGCTTTGAGAAAATCCTGCGCCAACTGGATATCAAACAGCCTCCCAATGGCATCGCCCGCAGTTATGAGGAGGCGTTAAACATCGCCAAGCGCATCGGCTACCCGGTGGTTGTGCGTCCCTCCTACGTCCTCGGTGGACGGGCAATGGAAATTGTCTATTCTGACCTAGAGTTGGAACGTTATATGACCTTTGCGGTACAGGTTGAACCGGAACACCCGATTCTGATTGACAAGTTCTTGGAAAACGCCATTGAAGTCGATGTAGACGCGATCGCAGATCATACCGGTCGAGTGGTGATTGGTGGCATTATGGAGCATATCGAACAAGCTGGCATTCACTCCGGTGACTCGGCTTGTTCCATTCCCTTCATTTCCCTGAGTCCCACGGCAATGGAAACCATTCGCACGAGTACCCATCAATTAGCCACAACGCTGAAAGTTATCGGGTTGATGAATATCCAGTTTGCCGTTCAAGGGGAAACCGTTTATATCCTGGAAGCCAACCCGAGGGCGTCGCGTACCGTTCCCTATGTCTCCAAAGCAACGGGTGTCCCTCTCGCGGCTTTTGCTTCCCGGATCATGGCAGGAGAAACCCTAGAAGCCCTAGGTTTAACCCAGGAACCGATACTCCAGCACATTGCGGTCAAAGAAGCCGTCTTGCCCTTTGATAAATTCCCTGGTACCGATGTCATCCTCGGACCCGAAATGCGGTCTACGGGTGAAGTGATGGGCATTGATACAGACTTTGGTAAGGCATTTGCCAAGGCAGAATTAGCCGCCGGTCAGCTTTTACCTCTTTCGGGTACTGTCTTTGTCTCCACCAATGACCGGGATAAAACCAATGTTGTCCCAGTGGTTCAAGACTTGATGGACTTGGGCTTTAATGTTATTGCCACGGAAGGGACCCGCCAAGCCCTCAAGGATCAGGGGTTGTCGGTTGATTTAATCCTGAAACTGCACCAAGGGCGTCCCCATGTCTTGGATGCGATTAAGAATAAGCAGATTCAGTTGATTATTAATACCCCAACCGGAGAAGATGCCCAAGCCGATGGTCGTTTAATTCGGCGCACCGCACTGGCTTACAAAATCCCAATTGTTACCACGATTGCTGGTGCAAAGGCAACAGCAGGGGCAATTCGTTCATTGAAGTCTCAGCCTTTGGATGTGAAAGCGTTGCAAGACTACATTCACGATATTCACTAAGCAGTGATCGGTATCAACAGTGTCTGGTGATCGATGAGCCACGATCAGGGGTTGCCGATCACAAAATAACCGCCTAAAGTTCAATCCGGGTTTGACTGCAATTGCCTCAATTCCAGCAAATCCAATGGACTTTAGGCGAAAACAGGGATTAGGTTCAGGTAGAATGTATTTGTCTATACTTAAAAAAAAATCATCGACTGATAAATTATCAAAGAAGTACAAATTGACCTGACTAAAGATTACACTGGGAGAAAAATAGACGTAAAATTGGGGTAAGTGGGGTTGTAAGAGAGTCAAGAATGGGTAAAATAGCTTTGTCTGAACGGACAGCCTCTGTACCCCATACTCCCGTTTCACGATAGTGATATCAACTTGGTGTTAGCAGCCGTGGAAATGTGACCTCGACAACAAGCAGCAGGAGCCATCCTTAATCATTCCACCGTAGAATACAGTGTAAGTCATCAACTGCTGCCCCATCGGTCAAATCGCCCAATGTTTTTAATAGTTAAGCAGATTGTGAATCGCGATGGCTGTATCGGTTTCTCAGGCGGCAACATGTCCCAACAGCACTCAAATTCCGGTGTCTTTGAAATCTCTTCCCATCACACCTGTTCCGGATACTCTGGTGATCACCTATCTCCAGATGACCGATCCGACTCAATTCCGTCCGGCGTATCTCAACTACCCCGAGGGGATCAAAATGATGTGTATGGATACGCCTGATGTTGCCTTCTATCGTTTCCTGTACAGTACTGTGGGCAAACCCTGGCGTTGGCGCGATCGCTTATCCTACTCGGATGAAGAACTGCAAGAGATTCTCACTGCCTCTGAAACCAGTATTCATATCCTCTATGTCAATGGTGCGCCAGCCGGATACATTGAATTGGTCAAGCGTCGCGAGGGACCTTCAGGGCGGTTCTACTCGACAGAAATTGTATATTTTGGGTTGCGCGAAAACTATCTAGGGCGAGGGTTAGGCAAGCATTTACTCAGCCACGGTATTGCTTATGCTTGGAACAAAGGGACGCAACGCCTCTGGATTCATACCAGCAATCTGGATAGCCCCTACGCCCTAGATAATTGCATTAAACGGGGCTTTAAAATCTATCGGATTGAGAAAGAACCCATGCCAGAGTTTTATCGTCAACCCTAACGGGGTGATGGGGGAGCCGGGGGAGCCGGGGGAGCCGGGGGAGCAGACCGTAGTCAAGTATTTTCAAGGAAGCCTTATGAGAGTAGCGATCCAGAAAAATTTTACCCACAACTTTAAGCTTGCCAGCCTAGTAGGGTGGGCAATGCCCACCAACCTTAAGTTAGTGCCATTGAACTTAAATTAGATTAAATCAGATATATTGTCTTCACTTGAGATAACGACAGCTGATGCGACCAATGCACAAGTCGCAGAGAAATGGCACAATATTGGTCTGTCGATCTGCCAAAGTCTCAAGCTTAATGGATTAAGGTAGAGAGATAAGTTTTGTCATGCTCCACCCGATCAGGGTTAGCCATTTCCTTAGCTGTCAGCCAACTGATGTATCCATTGCCGTTGAGTGACCGTCGTTAAGCACCAGAGTCAGCGTGAGAGCCTAGAGTTCAGCCTACAGCACTTCCTAACACAGATTCTCCTTTTCGATTGTCAGGTGTACATTTACTAATCTGGGAAACATTTCTACCAATGTATCCAAGCCCATACTACAGCATCACCCACCGACCATGCAGACTATCGAAAAGACAGAAACCCAACTTCTAGAGCTGAAAACCCGCCTGAGTGAAATCAATGATCTCGAAGCCGCCGCGTCTCTGTTGTACTGGGATCAGGCAACTTATATGCCGCCAAAAGGTGCAGCCGCTCGCGGACGACAGCTAGCGACATTGCAACAAATTTCCCATAGTAAATTTATTGAAGAAGCCATGGGTCAGCTTCTAGAGGACTTAAGCTCCCTAGAAGCCAGTTTGCCCTACGATTCTGACGAAGCCAGTTTATTGCGTGTCACCCGCCGCAAATATGAGCGGGCGGCGCGGGTTCCAGCCACGTTTATGGCAAAATTCTCTCGCCATCGCACAGAAACCTACGGTGCATGGGTAGCCGCACGACCGGAGAATAATTTTGCTGCGGTTGAACCTTATTTGGAAAAAACCCTAGAGTTGAGTCGGGAATTGGCGAACTTTTTCCCAGGATACGATCATATTGCCGATCCGTTAATTGATTTTGCGGATTATGGTATGCAAACTGGCTTTTTGCGATCGCTGTTTACCCAGTTGCGAGACGAATTGGTGCCGATTGTGGAAGCGATTACCGCCCAAAAGGAGACGGATGATAGTTGTTTGCATCAGGATTATCCGGCTCAAGAGCAGTTGGCATTTACCCTGAAAATCATTGAGCAGTTGGGGTATGACTTTCAACGGGGACGACAAGATCAAACCCATCACCCCTTTATGATCAACTTCTCCACAGACGATGTCCGGATTACCACTCGCGTCTACGACAATGACCTCGGACAGGCGCTGTTTAGTAGTATTCATGAAATGGGTCATGCTTTGTATGAACAAGGCATTAGCCCAACCTTAGAAGGAACTCCCTTAGCGGGTGGCACCTCGGCAGGTATTCATGAAAGTCAATCGCGGCTGTGGGAAAATATAGTCGGGCGCAGTCGCGGCTTTTGGCAATTCTTCTATCCCCAACTACAAGCCGCATTTCCCGATCAGCTCAAGGATGTTCCCTTAGAGACATTCTATCGAGCTATCAACAAAGTCGTGCGATCGCTAATTCGCACCGATGCAGATGAGGTTACCTACAACCTCCATGTCCTGATCCGCTTTGACTTAGAACTACAATTGCTCGAAGGGAGTTTAACCGTCCGTGACCTACCAGAAGCGTGGAAAGAACGCTATCGTTCAGATTTAGGGATTGTCCCCGAAACGGATACTGATGGAGTCCTGCAAGATGTTCACTGGTATACCAGTCAAATTGGTGGCATGTTCCAATGCTACACCCTCGGCAATTTGATGAGTGCCCAATTTTTTGAAGCCGCGAACGCGGCTCATCCCGAAATCTTAGCTAAGATTGAGCAAGGACAATTCAGTACATTGCATAATTGGTTAAGAGAAAACATATACCAACACGGTTGTAAGTACACAGCGGCTGAATTAATCAAGGGCGTCACCGGTGCAGATTTGCACATCGCTCCATTCATCCGTTATATCCGGAAAAAGTACGGGCAACTTTACGACTTGTAAGGATTGCCTGAATTTTCCTGTGTTGTTCAACCCCATAAAACACTCGTGCAGCAAGGTTTTGATTAACTGACCTGCTCAATTACCCCTCCTACCCCACGCCCGAAAAAAAGTGGTTACTTTCCTATTACCGCTTTGGAGTAGGGCGTTTTTCGGGAGTCTTTATTTTGAAGAAAACCCTTGGAACGTTGTAATGCTCAATCTAATCCAGAACGTACTCAATTGTGAAGAACGAAATGATTTGCGCCAATTTGCTAGTCAATTAAAGCAGTCAGGACCGAGGTATCTGCTGCGAAACGATATTCTGTCTGATTTTAGTAAATACTGCGCCGACCAGCAGAAACCGGACTATTATTATCATTCGTCTAATCTAGGACGACTGATTTATTACACTCAGGAAATTATTCTCGATCAGGAAAGTCTCTACCTGATCATCCGACCCAAGATTGCCGAACAAGAAGCGTTTCAAGTTCTGGAAGACTTAACAGTTGAGCCGATCACAGTTCAACAACTGCTCGATGTGCGCGATCGCTTCGTCAACCATTATCGTCCCAATGAAGGGGATGTCCTCGAACTTGATTTTAAACCATTTTACGATTATAGTCCAATCATTCGGGACTCCAAAAACATTGGCAAGGGAGTCCAGTTCCTAAATCGCTTCCTTTCGAGTAAACTGTTTCAAGATCCCCGCCAATGGCAGGAATCGTTATTCAACTTCTTAAGTCTCCATGAAGTGCAAGGGACTCAGCTGCTGATTAACGGACGGATTAAAAGCCAACAGCAGCTTTCTGATCAGGTGAAACTAGCCCTCGGCTTTGTTAGCGATCGCGCCGATAATGAACCCTACGAAACCTTTCGCTTCAATCTACAAGATATGGGGTTTGAAGCGGGTTGGGGGAATACCGCCAGTCGAGTCCGAGAAACCCTAGAAATACTCGATGAACTGATTGATTCTCCCGATCACCAGGGACTTGAGAAATTTCTGTCCCGCATCCCGATGATTTTTCGGATTGTTTTAGTCTCCATCCACGGTTGGTTTGGACAAGAAGGAGTCTTAGGACGTCCCGATACAGGGGGTCAAGTCGTTTATGTTCTGGATCAAGCGCGGAGTTTAGAAAAGCAGCTACAAGAAGATATTAAACTCGCCGGCTTAGAGTTGTTGAATGTCAAGCCAAAAGTGATCATCCTTTCCCGTTTAATTCCCAACAATGATGGCACGCGCTGTAACGAACGCTTAGAAAAAGTTCATGGTACAGATAATGCTTGGATATTGCGCGTTCCCTTCCGAGAATTTAACCCTAACTATACCCATAACTGGATTTCTCGCTTTGAGATTTGGCCCTATCTGGAAACCTACGCCATTGATGCGGAAAAAGAACTCCGGGCAGAATTTCAAGGGGTTCCTGATTTCATTGTCGGTAACTATTCCGATGGTAACTTAGTGGCATTTCTCCTATCCCGCCGCATGGATGTAACTCAGTGTATTGTCGCCCACGCCTTAGAAAAATCTAAATACCTATTCAGTAACCTCTACTGGCAGGAATTAGAAAACCAATATCATTTCTCTATCCAATTTACCGCTGATTTGATTGCTATGAATGCGGCAAACTTCATTATCAGCAGTACGTATCAGGAGATTGTGGGGAAGCCGGATAGTGTGGGTCAGTATGAATCTTACCAGAATTTCACGATGCCGGATTTGTATCATGTTGTGAATGGGATTGAGTTATTTTCACCCAAATTTAATGTTGTACCGCCGGGAGTGAATGAACAGGTTTACTTCCCTTACACCCGTACCGAGGATCGGGTTCCTCGCGATTGTGAACGCTTAGAGGACTTACTCTTTACCTTAGACGATCCGTCTCAAGTCTATGGTACACTGGATGACCCGAAAAAGCGCCCCCTGTTTTCTCTTGCGCGTCTTGACCGGATTAAAAATCTGACGGGTTTAACTGAATGTTTTGGCAAGAGTAAAGCATTACAAGAGCAGTGTAACCTGATTTTAGTCGCCGGGAAATTACGCACGGAAGAATCAACGGATAACGAAGAAAAGGATGAAATCGTTAAACTCTATCGACTCATCGACGAATATAATTTACACGGTAAGATTCGTTGGTTAGGCGTGCGCTTACCCAAGCGGGATTCTGGGGAAATCTATCGGGTGATTGCGGATCACCGAGGTATTTTTGTCCAGCCTGCGCTGTTTGAAGCCTTCGGTTTGACAATTTTGGAAGCCATGATTTCGGGGTTGCCAACCTTTGGGACGCAGTTTGGCGGACCGTTGGAAATTATTCAGGATAAGGTGAATGGTTTCTTAATTAATCCCACGAACCTGGAAGAAACGGCTGATAAGATTTTGGATTTTCTCTCCAAATGTGAACAAAATCCAGATTATTGGTTAGAAATTTCAAATCGGGGACTGGAACGGGTGTATAGTACCTATACCTGGAAGATTCACACTAGCAGGCTCCTATCCTTGGCGCGGATTTATGGCTTTTGGAATTATACCTCTAAAGAAAAGCGGGAGGACTTGCTGCGCTATATTGAGGCGTTGTTTTATCTCATTTATAAGCCTCGCGCCCAAGAATTGTTAGAAGAACATCTGAAGCGTTGAGCCTTTATCACCCCCTTTTTCCACGGCGATTGAAATCGCTGCTACACAAACAAAGTCCGCCTGCGCGGACTAGGTTA
>NZ_JBKHUP010000125.1:0-19810 GCF_046565525.1 Coleofasciculus sp.
CAAATTAAGCGGACACCGTTGTTAATTAATGCAAGCGGGTCGCCCCTACACCCGAATCAAAGGTGATAGTCTCCCAGCGTGCGATCGCCCCGGTTTTTTTCCGAAAGAGCGATCGCCTGCTAAACAAACCAATTTTCAATCGTCAGTCCTTCAAATTCCGTAAAGTCTGAAACATTACGAGTTACCAGAATCAAATGATTAACCCTAGCAATAGCAGCGATCTGCCCATCCGGGTATGAAGGCATTCGACCCAAAGCCGTCAGTCTGGCACGTTCAGCCGCGAACCATTCGGCGGCAGCATGACAGTAGGGCAAGATGATCATTTTGTCTTGAATCACCTGGGTTAAGTAATCAGACAAAATCTTTTTTCGCCGAGACTCCGGTAATCGGTATAACCCATAAAGAAGTTCATGCCATGTCACAGAGGCGATCGCCGATTCTTCCAAATTCCGTCGAAAACGTTCCAGAAAAATATGATTAGGCTGTAGCTTGATACTTTCGGAAATAATATTGGTATCCAGGAGGAATTTTATATTCATCACCAGCAAGGTTTTTCAGGAGTCGGGGTGTAGTCCCGGACATTGGCAAAAATTTCATCGCTATCTAAATCAATTCCTTCTGAAATGATTCTGGAGCGAAAAGCATCAAAAGCATCTAAAATCCCCTCAGATTTAGCCGAAATAATTTTCGCAATCGGTTGGTCTGCTTGAAAAATCACAAAACTTTCTCCAGCCTTAGCCCGTTGAAGATAATTGATTAAATCTTGAGTAATTTCTTCTACAGTAACCTTATTCATTATTAATGAACCTCTCCCTAAAATTGTACGACTGGCTTAGTCCAACTATATCTCAAACTACCGTGAGATAAACCATTCTTTTGAGAGTCTGGCTTTCAGCGTTGGTCGTGGCGATGGGGTCGCGGTCGGGGTGGAACGGTAACAGGCGATCGCGTCTTCCTTTTCCCCAGATACACCATGTTACAAGGAGTCGAGAATCAAAAGTGATAATCTCCCAGTTGCGATCGCGAAGCGAGTAGAGCCTACAGCAGATCGCCCTTTCCCTTTCCCCAGATACGTCATGTCACCAGGAATGGAAACTGTTCGATCAAAAGCGGCAACACAAGGTACAATGCCCCAAGAAGAAGCCCAAAAGCGTCTAAGTCAATGGCTTATCAAGTAGTGCGATCGCGTTCGGGATATGGGTGAGGATTGTGATCTGCGTCTTCCCTTTCCCCAGATATACCATGTCAAAAGGAATGGAAGCTCTTCAACGCTGAGGTGCGATCGCCTAAAATGGGATAAACATCTGAAACACAAGGTACAAAAAAATTCAATGACATCTGTATCTATTGAACTTCCAACAACTGCCTTCTCTGCGCTTCGGAAAAATCCCGATGAATTTGTTCAAGAAATGCGAATAGCCGCCGCTGTTAAATGGTATGAACTTGGTCAAATATCTCAAAGCAAAGCCGCAGAAATTGCGGGAATCAGCCGCGCTGAGTTTATTAATGCATTGTTTCGTTACCAAGTAGACTTCATGCAATACACGGCTGAGGAGTTGGCAGAGGAAATGGCGAATGTTGATTAAGCGAGTTGTGATCAACGCTTCACCTCTGATTGTCCTATTTAAAAGTCAAGAAGCTGACTTACTACCTCAACTTTTCTCAGAAATTTTTGTGCCAGCAGGTGTCTGGGATGAAATTACAGTAACCAGTCAAAAAGATGCAGCTTCTCAGCAATTATCTAGCGTAACCTGGACGCAACGAGTAGAAATTGGAGAGATCCCACCAGAAGTAGCTGCCTGGGATTTGGGAAAAGGAGAATCGGAAGTATTAAGCTTGGCGCTAAAGGATTCCAATTTGGCGGCGATTATTGACGATAGAGCAGCACGTCGCTGTAGTCAAGCTTTAAGTATTATTACAATAGGGACAGGTCGCTTAATCATCCTAGCAAAACAACGAGGATTAATTTCTTCAGTATCTCCCAGAATTAAAGCATTACAAGATGCTGGTTTGTGGTTGTCAGATAATTTAGTTAATTTACTTTTATCACAGGCAGGAGAGTAATTAATTTTTCGCACATACGCCATATCACCAGGAATAGAAGCTGTTCGCTCAAAAGTGTTCTAAACCACGTTGATGAAGGATTAAAAAATATTCATCATGATCGCATCCCCTCTATTCCCAGCGTGCGATCGCGAAGCGAGTAGAGCCTACAGCAGATCGCGCCTCCCTGCCTTCCCCGGATACACCATCTCACCAGGAATAAAAGCGATTCCCCACCAAAGTGCGATGGAAACTTATCCAGGAAAGCATATAACCGCTCAAAAAACACCGTTTGACACCGCCAATTGAATAAAGGGCGACCCGATCAAATTAAGCGGACACCGTTGTTAATTAATGCAAGCGGGTCGCCCCTACACCCGAATCAAAGGTGATAGTCTCCCAGCGTGCGATCGCCTTTCTCAAATAAATTCAACGTGATTTTTCATATCTAATGGTTCAAGTACCTCTGAAATCAAAATCAATCCTCGCACAATCTCACCAATTGACCGACTATTTTGGTGACAGTAAGCAATACCATAATGTTCTAAACCCCGTTGATGAAGGATTAAAAAATCTTCATCATGGGTAAATATTACTCGTTCTTGAGAAATCGCGAAAGCCAATTGTTCTACATCGGCTGCACCTAAAAGTCCTACTTCAGGTGTCGTCGTGACATCAATACCCCGTTGTTTCAACCCTTGAGCAATTGCCCGATCAACTTGTTCATCCAAGTGCAACCTGATCTTTTTCAAAACTCTATCCCCTTAATTTTTGCTGCACTTTGGAAGGAGTTTTCGCTTTCAATTCACGCACCAAAATTTCGCCCTCTCGCATTTGTTGTTGTATGTCTTCAATATGATCATGGTAATAAGCCAAAGCCGCGTATACGTCTGACAACGTAATCGTAGGATATCGAGACACAATTTCATCAGGAGACATCCCCTTATATTCATGCCAAATAACAACATCTTGAACCCGAATCCGATGTCCAGCAATACGCGGTTTCCCACCACACACTCCTGGTGTGATTTCAATATGTTCAGAAATTACTGCCACCATAGACTATCTCCAAGGTTAAAATGAGCCTTTTTCTTAGCTTATCTAAAACTATCTCTAGTCACCAACTGCTGGGATTACCTGACCCTAGGGCGATCGCCTTCGGGATATGGGTAAGGATTGCGATCGCCCTAAAATGGAATAAATACAGTAAAGCAAAGAACGATGAGTAGCGCCAAGCAAGCTGTCACCTCCCTTTTGGCTCAATTACCCGATGACTGCTCCCTAGAGGATATCCAATATCACCTGTATGTCATCAAGAAAGTTTATCGTGGATTAGAAGCAGCGGCAACACAAGGTACAATCCCCCAAGAAGAAGCCCAAAAGCGTCTCACTGAAGCCGTTTTTTCGAGAAGCCAACAATGAATGTAAAATTACTTTCAATTAAACCCACACAAAACTGGGGAAACTTTAATATCAGAGTAAAAATTGGCACAGACCTCCATCAATTTACCATGACTGTAAAAACAACGCCAATTGCCGATTACCCAATTCAAGTCACCCAGGGAGATGATTCGTTCTTAAACGTATTCAAATTTAACCCAATAGTAGCCCTGAAGATATCAAAGTTAGTGGCAAAATTCCACAACCATCAAGCTGTTGAACTTCCGGCGAATGTGGGAGTTTGGCAGGAAGGTTTCCTGGAACCCCAAGTCAGCTAGAAAAATGAGCATGGAGGAGTTGCGATCGCGCCTTCCATTTTCCCCAGATACACCATCTCACCAGGAATAGAAGCGTTCCCCACCAAAGTGCGATGGAAGCCTATCCAGGAAAGCATATAACCGCTCAAAAAACACATTTTGACACCGGGAATTGAATAAAGGGCGACCCGATCCTCTGTAGGGGCGGGTTTTACTACTATCTTTTCGGTTGCACCTCGATGTGACTAAACTCGCCCTGTTTCTCTAGTTGTTAATTGATGCGGTGCGGGTCGCCCCTACACCCGAATCAAAAGTGATAGTCTCCCAGCGTGCGCCTCCCTCTTTCCTCAGATACACCATCTCACCAGGAATAGAAGCTGTTCGATGAAAAGGTGCGATCGCGTGATTGGGATGGTGAGGATTGCGATCGCGAAGCGAGTAGAGCTTACAGCAGATCGCATCTTTTCCCCAGATAACCCATAAAAAAACCTTTGCAATCGCTTTAATTCTCCTCATCATCAGAAAAAACTTCGTCTAAATCTCTGTAACCACTCAACACCCGTTCCACTTGGATGCCATTTTCAATCGGGCGGTAAAAAATGACATATTTATCCACAGGTAAACTACGTAAACTAGGAGCGAGTTCCTCACGAGAACGTCCCATTTCCGGAAAATCCGCTAATAAACGGCATTTTTCCTCAAAAGCGTCAAGAAAACGACTAGCCGCACTTAAACTAAACTGTGCCATATAGTTTTTAATTTGCCTTAAATCTTGCCGAGCCGGCGCACTAAAACTATAGTTGCCCATTATGCACCCTGTTCTGACTGTCGAATTTCTTGTCTGAGTTCTCTAATCACTTCTTCTCCATCAAATATATCTCCTTGATCCGAATGTTCAATGCCAATAGCAATTTCCTTTCTGAGTTCCTCTAATCGCAGTAAACGTTCCATCTCGCGTTCCTCTAGCAATCGTAAAGCCACCTGAATAACTTCACTAGGAGATGAATACCTACCCCTTTTGACGGTTGAGTCAATAAATTGCTCGAGTTCAGGTGTCAAAGATATGTTCATCGATTAAACTGCCCGAAAAATGAGAAGATCAATACTATTTTGACATGGAATCAAAGCCTTGGGGATGTTTGGACTTGCACAGAGAGAGCGATCGCCCTCTCCCTCCCAGTTGGCGCTAATTCCTTATCAAAAGAGCGATCGCCTAAAACACACCTCCATTTTGAGTCAGGGCGGGTTTTGTTGAAACGTTATCACAAACATCAAAATTAAACGGCTCGCGCCCGCCCCTACAAATACCTGGACTTCCACGCGATCGCATCCCCTCTATTCCCAGTGTGCGATCGCGTGATCGGGATCGATTGAATGTGCGATCGCGTTCAGGATATGGGTGAGGATTGCGATCGCTAACTGGGAGACTACGATACAGTAGAGGTATACTTCAACCCTTGCCCCGATCAAAGGTAATCATGCAAATCACCTTGAGCCAAGAGCAAACCCACGTCCTTGAAGCTTTGGTAAAGTATGGACAATATTCCTCCTTAGAGGAAGCTCTCAACACAGCCTTGCTGTTATTAATCGATGATGTTGCCCTTTCCAATGCGAATGATAACCCAGACTATTTAGCATGGGTTCACTCAACTCGGCAGAAAATTCACCTAGCACGAGAACAGGCACAACGCGGCGAAGTTCTAAATGCAGAAGATGTACTCGCTCAACTTAGAAATAAAGTGCAACAAGCAAGAGAACGCACTGTATGAAATCCTTGGTCATTACGGTTGAAGCCAGTAGAGACTTATCGGCAATTTCTGATTACTTTTTAGAGCAAAGTGTCGATGCGGGTGATCGATTTGTGGAAGCATTTGGTAAAAAATGTCAGCATCTGGCACAATTTCCATACTTGGGGCGCTCCTATTCACAGTTTACCCCCGGTTTACGGGGTGTGCCATTGATGAGCTACATTATTTTTTATCAAATTGTTGAAAATGAAGATAAAATTGAAATTTTGCGGGTTATTAGTGGTTATCGTAACTTAAAAAACATTTTCACGCGCAGACTGAATGGACGGAGTGCGATAGCGAAGCGAGTAGAGCTTACAGCAGATCGCGTCTTCCCTATCCCCAGATACACCCGATCACCAGGAATAGAAGCTGTTTGATCAAAAGGTGCGATCGCCTCCCTTTTTCACCCTAAAATATCTAGGCGATCGCGAATTCCGTCAACTTGCGATCTTCAGGATGATAAAACGCCAAAACAATATCCTGATGAGGAACACCCCGATCCAGTAAATCATGGGTGATACCTTCCTCTGTTTCATCCCGCTCTAACCAGAACTTATCTTCAAAAATTCGCAGATGTAAAATTACACTGTGAACCCGTCGATCCCCATTCCAACCAAAACTAATCAGTAAATAGGAATCCTGATCCGCGATCGCCCTTAGCTCAATATCCCCCTGACTCGGTTTATAACCTGCATAATCATTGATAATATCTTGGGCAATTCCTTGATATCGCTCTAACTTACTCAGTGAGTGATCCATTTGACAATCTCCTCCTGTTCTGGGTTAAAAACAAAAAAAGAAATTCTACGTTCTTTGATAAACACCTGAATCGACGGACGCTGGAAAAAGTTGAGGTAAGTTCGTTCAGGAATCGCCAGATAAAGAGCGCGATCTGGCTCCTGTTTGGCAATAAAAGTCAAATATAAATAGTATTGTCCAATAGCTCGCTCTAACTCTGTAACCGGTGAAGGTGTGCGAAATACTTTGATTTCTACAGCGATTTTTTGCTCACACCGTTGAGCCGCAATAATTTTTTTTGCACCGAGATCAGCATAAACTGTCAAATCCTCGAATTCAATCGTCAATGGATCATGAGTGATTTTCCAGCCATCTTTAACCAAGGCAACTTTGACGACATCGTGATAAACATCAAGGCGTGGCATCTAAAAAAAAGAGCAAGTTTCAAGCTTCAGTGTACTAAAACATTATGGCGATCGCGTTTGGGGATGGGTGAGGATTGCGATCGCGAAGCGAGTAGAGCTTACATCAGATCGCGTCTGTCCTTTTCCCCAGATACACGATACTACTCGCAATTAACAATTAAATGGACACAACTGGACTCGAACCAGTGACCCCCACGATGTCAACGTGGTGCTCTAACCAACTGAGCTATGCGTCCGAACCAAACAGTATCTTACTGTAGCACGACTCTTTGAAAAGTGGCAAGGAAGTCGGATCAAGCCAAAATAGTTTTTCTCTCCCCGCCCCCCTGCACTTGTACCCCTCCGCCACCTTTTTGCGAGCTAATAGTCCTAACTGTCGCTGGTTTTGCTAAAATACCTAGGTTGTTCAGCTTAAACCAGCATCTTTGAATCAATCAGTAGAAATCTCCGGTGTAGATACCTTAGCGCAAGAACTTGCGACAATCCAGCAAACGGGTTCTAAGCGGATTGCCCTGTTAGGATCGCGTCATGTACCCATTACCCATCAACATCTGATCGAGATGATGAGTTATGCCTTGGTTCTAGCTGGCAATCGTCTGATGACCTCTGGCGCCACAGGTACGAACTCAGCCGCGATTCGCGGTGCAATGCGTGCTGACGCTAATTTGCTGACGGTCATTTTACCCCAAAGCTTAGAACGTCAGCCACGGGAGTCGCAAGTTCAACTCCAACAAGTCATGCACTTAGTAGAAAACCCAGAAAATGATCATCTGTCTCTGGCAGAAGCTAGTGCGTTGTGTAACTCCGAAATCATTTCCCGATGTCAACAGCTTATCTGCTTCGCCTTTCATGACAGCAAAACCTTGCTGAAAACCTGTGAGGAGGCAGAAGAACAACGCAAGGTTGTGACAATTTTCTATTTTGATTAAGCACAAGCACGTCCTGTACCCGATGCGATAGGTCGATATGATTCATCGTCCTAAATCATGTAAAGCATGAATAGCTGCTTGACACTTCTGGGTCACTACGGCTAAATCAGGTCGTTTCGTCGAAGCCGGGGGGTCAATGGGTTGACCAATTCGCACGGTTACAGGTACAGGACGCGGTATCGGTGAACCTTTTGGGAAAATGGTATGAGTCCCCCATAAACTTACGGGCAGTAGAGGGGCGTTTACTTTAGCTGCAATTAAGGCAGCACCAAGCTTGGGTTCAGGAATACGACCATCCGCCGTGCGCGTTCCTTGTAAAAATACACCCACAGCCCACCCCTGTGATAAACACTCAATCGCCGCACGAATGGCACTCCGGTCTGCTGCACCCCGCTTCACTGGGTAAGCGCCATACAACTGAATGGCTTGCTTGAGTCCTGGTACGCGAAATAATTCCTCTTTTGCCATAAATGCCACCGGACGCCGCACACAATTGGACACAATGGGCGGGTCAAAATCACTGGCGTGGTTACTGACGACAACCAGTGGACCATCCATCGGCACATGTTCAGCACCATGAATGTGACCTCGTAGGTAAATGTTAAGCACTGGGCTGACTACCGACCATTTGAAGGCGTGGTAGAGGATTAGGCTAGCAAAGGGTTCGCGGTTTCTAGTCACAGAACATCTTAAACATAATCCCCCCTGATGGGGCTGTTGTATTAGAGTATCAGTTGGAGACAACCAATTTGAGGATTTTGTCGGGTTTCATACTTTACTTTACCTGTGTTGACTTCGAGATTGGGGTGGGTTTAGCCATGAGAGTACTTCTGCGATCGCGTAACGCAGCGATCGCGGCTTCCCAGGTGAAGGTGAACGACTGAAACGAATCTGGTGTGATCTGATCATAGTCGAGGGCGTTGACGACACTCTCAAACTTGCTAAACAAATGATGTCGAATAATGTCCTAACATATCCCCGTAGTGCGATATAACAGGGAAATGGAAAATATATAACCTACAGTAGATTCCTGAGGTTAACGATAGGTTAATAGGTTAACCGGGCAAATCTGATAAGCTACCTATATTTTCCAAGACTATATCCCGACACATCCGTTTAATCAAACCCGTGAGAACTTTCCCAGGACCAATTTCTAACACCTTCTCAATCCCTTCCTCTGACAGGTGTAAGGAAATTTCTCGCCAGCGCACACTTCCCGTCATTTGACGTTGGAGGCGTTCCTTGAGGACAGCCGCTTCTGTGGCGGGTATGGGTTCTACATTGGACAAAACAGGAATTTTAGCATCAGCAAAGGGAACAGACTCCAACACCGTCTGAAACTCGGCGGCGGCTGATGTCATGAACGGAGAGTGAAACGCCCCAGAGACATTTAACCGCACCACTCGCTTGGCTTTAACCTGACTCAATAACGCTTCCACTGCATCAGGAGTTCCGGAAATCACCACTTGAGTCGGACTATTATCATTGGCTAATACCACATCATCATGCTGCTGGATTTGTTGGTCAAGCTGTTCCTGGTTAAATCCAATTAAAGCCGCCATCATGCCCCCTGATGCACTATCCATCAGTTCCGCACGACGTTTGACCAGATTTAACCCCGCCTCAAAGTCGAAAACACCAGCCATGTAGAGTGCCACATATTCGCCCAAACTGTGACCCGCGACAAGGTTCGGTTGATGTCCTCGTTCTTGGATGATATCAGCTAAGATGCTTTCGATGACATAGAGACAGGGTTGAGTATACAGAGTGCGAGACAGTTTCTCTTCAGAACTTTGGCACAGTTCTAGTACGTCCCAGCCTAAAATTTGCTGGGCTTGTGTAAATTTAGCTTGAGCAATGGGTAAATCGGCTAAATCCGCTCCCATACCGACAGCTTGAGAACCCTGTCCGGGAAACACCCATGCGGTTTTAGTCATTTGTTATGCCTTAACGTTGATCAGGGTATTCATTATCTCAGCAGATATGTACCGAATGCATCATGACAACATTTCAGATAATCTATTCGTCAATTCGATATCTAATCAATTTAGTAATGTCGTTTGGTAACAGACCTAATTCTTGAGCGATCGCCCTTTCCACTGCTACAAACTCAGTCACTGGAAACTTAAATTCCATTTCCTCCAGGGAAGAGCCAACAGTACGGATGCTGACCTCAGTTAATTGAGTCTGTCGATTAATTTCTGCATCGATTGACACAATCGTTAGGTTGAAAGAGAGTTGGACTTGATATTGTCCTTGTGCTTGCAGTTGAGCGGTTGTTGAGTGGGTTTGACTCAAAACACGCTGATCAATCCATCCTGTCATAACCCAAAAGGCTGTCCCGACGAATGGGAGTAACAGACCAATCCTCCAGCCTAGTTTTAACCAATCAGCAGTCCAACGAGGAGGCATAGCCAACCACAGTACAATGAGAACTCCTGACTATTCTAAACACTAATCAGCTTTAACTGTACACTGATATGAAGATTTTGTTAGTCGAGGATGACCTAATTCAACTAGAACCTCTAAAAACAGCACTGACTAAATCTGGGCATGGGGTTGATGCCGTGCCGGATGGAGAAACAGCACAGAAGCTGATTACCGAACGGAGTTACGACTTGCTCATCCTTGACTGGATGTTGCCCAAGGTGAGCGGTATTCAGTTGTGTCAGCAGTATCGCCAGTTGGGCAAGAGTGCGCCTGTTCTCTTTTTGACGGCAAAAGATACCATTCAAGACAAAATTATTGGGCTAGATGTGGGAGCCGATGATTATCTGGTCAAACCCGTTAATTTGACGGAATTGTTGGCACGGGTACGGGCATTAGGACGGCGATTGCCCCTCTGGCAAGGAGATATCTTAACACTGAAGGATTTGCAATTGCACTTGACAACCCTCATTCTGAAGCGACAGAACCAGGAGATTCAACTTTCAGGACGAGAATTTCAGCTGATGGAATATCTCATGCGTCATCCCCGTCAGATCTTATCTCGTGACCAAATTGAACAGGCATTGTGGGAATGGGATAGGATACCGGAAAGTAAAGCGGTAACGATTTTGATTCATCGGTTGCGTCAGCGATTGCAGGCAGTAGGAGCAGAGGATTGGCTACAGACCGTGTATGGTATGGGATATTGCCTTAGCACTCCAGAACCGTCAAAACCGTGAATGGGTTGGATTTTGATTGTCATGTTTAACCGCAGTCGTAGCAATTTAGCCACCTGGTTTACGCTCTCAATGGGAAGTATTCTGGTCATCTTTGCCGGAATCCTGTATTGGCGGGAAGCCCGCGATCGCATGCATAGTTTTGATCAAATCCTCTACAACACCAGCCGGATCATGGCAGCCGGTGTAGAAGACTATATCTATGAAGGACAGCAGCACACTGATTTAGAGAATGTTCCTGTCTTAGGCAGCGATACGTTACCCCTTAGCACTGACTTGTTTTTTGCCCGCTGGTACACACCACACAAGCAACTGCTTCAGTTTATTGGAGCGGTGCCACCTCAACAGCTAGCAACGCCGTCTGGTTTTCAAACCTTCACTGTGGATACTCAACTCACCTCTACTCCCATTCAATTACGACAACTCACGCTGCCCGTTTATCAAGAAAAACGTTTAATCGGATATCTCCAGATTGCGGCTTCACTAGCTCCTGTGAAAGAACCCTTGCAACAACTCCGGTGGTTTTTGGTGGTTGGTGTTCCCCTAGCAATAGGAGTGATCGCCTTAACGGGTTGGGTTTTGGGCGGTAAAGCCATGGAGCCGATTCGCCAGTCTTATAACCAGCTCCAGCAGTTTACCGCCGATGCGTCTCATGAGTTGCGGACACCTCTGGCTGGGATCTTAAGCCATGCTCAGGTGGGATTGATGGAACCTGTCGATCCCCAGGAGCAGCACACCCGGTTGCAAATTATTGCAGAGGTGGCTGAGTCGATGAGTTTGCTAGTCAGCCAACTCTTGTTTCTCGCACGTCATCAGGGGAAACTCTCGCCAGATATGCTCAAGACAGTGGATTTGGTGCAGTTGCTCCACCCGTTGGTTGAGGAACATACCGTTAATGCCACTCAAAACCAACAAACATTTTTAAATGCTTTACCCAAGGAACCTCTGTTGGTGCAAGCCGAACCCGATCTCCTGCGGCAGGCGATTGTCAATTTACTCAGCAATGCTTGTCGATATACACCAGCAGGCGGCATGATTGAACTTTGTTTGCTGCCTCAATCTCACTGGGCAGTGATTCAGGTTAGGGATAACGGTATTGGTATTAGCTCACAAGATTTACCTTATATCTTTAATCGCTTCTACCGAGCCGATCGCGTGCGTTCACGGCAAACCGGCGGATTTGGATTGGGGCTGGCGATTGCCCGTCAAATTGTCGAAGCACAGGGTGGAGAACTTACGGTTGTAAGCACGGTTGGCAAGGGTTCTACCTTTGAAATCAAATTACATAGGCGATAAAAGGTGCGTTGAAACCTTCATGTTACTTTTTCCTTGCATTCTAGAGATCAGGACAACAACTCTCTCTAGTCTGGAGATCAATGATGAAGTTTAAATTACTACCCACCCTGGTGTTTGCCTCTGTTGTGACTGTTCCGCTCCTGGCGATCGCGCAAACTGGACTTGCCTATTTGCAGGGTGCAAATACCGTTACCCTAACTGGAGAAGTCATGGGAGTACAGAGGGATGATGCGATCGCTCAAACTACGATTGCCGATTTGCAGAGGGCGAATAGCATTATTCTATCTGGAGAAGTCGTGCGAATACAGGGGGACGATTTCATTCTCAATGATGGTACAGGGCAAATTTTAGTCGAGGCAGAATCGCGCCCCATCCGTCAGGCGAACCTCAACCCGGGCGATCGGGTAACCGTTGCAGGTACATACGATGACGACAACGATTTTGAAGCCTATAGCATTACACCCTCTGGTGGAGAAGCCATCTACATTTTCGATGACTAATATCAAATCCGGGTTAATTACCCCCTTTTTGGTCGAGACAAGGCAAAAGGCAAGAGGCAAAAGTACGCCAGTGATCAAGGGGTTTATTGAAGCGAATTTGGTATAAACAATTGGACAGACAATAAAAAAGTGGTACGTTGTTTGGCGTACCACTTTCTTTCAATATCTGTTGATCAATCAGCGGTCTACTGAACCCATGATCACGTCAATACTACCGAGAATTGCCATAATATCTGCCACCTTGACTCCCCGCAAAATATGGGGCAGAATTTGCAAGTTGTTGAAATCTGGTGGACGAATCTTCCAACGCCACGGGAAGACATTATCATCCCCAATAATAAAAATTCCCAGTTCTCCTTTACCACTTTCGAGGCGAACATAGTGTTCACCCTGAGGAATCTTAAAGGTTGGAGCGATTTTCTTGCCAATATACTGGTAATCAAAATCATTCCACTGAGATTTCTTTCCTTCAGCCATGCGTTTGGCTTCCAGATTTTCGTAGGGACCGCCTGGTAATCCTTTTAATGCCTGACGAATAATTTTCAGGGATTCCCGCATTTCCCGAATCCGAATTAAATACCGAGCAAGACAATCCCCTGCAGTTTCCCAGTGGATTTCCCAATCAAAGTCGTCGTAACATTCATAGTGGTCAACTTTTCGCAAGTCCCACTTCACGCCAGAACCCCGCAACATTGGACCAGAAAGTCCCCAGTTTATCGCTTCTTCACGGGTAATCGTACCCACGCCTTCGACGCGACGGCGGAAAATTGGGTTGTTGGTAATTAAGCGTTCGTATTCATCGACTTTGGGGTCAAAATAGTCGCAAAAGTCTTCACATTTGTCAACCCACCCATAAGGAAGATCAACCGCTACTCCACCAATGCGGAAGTAGTTATTATTAACCAGTCGTTGTCCGCTTGCGGCTTCCCACAAGTCGTAAATCAATTCCCTTTCCCGAAAGATGTAGAAGAAAGGAGTTTGCGCCCCGACATCCGCGAGAAATGGTCCTAACCAAAGCAGGTGATTGGCGATTCGATTCAACTCCAGCATAATCACGCGGATATAGCTGGCGCGTTTGGGTACTGGAACATCCGCCAATTTTTCTGGGGCATTGACTGTAATCGCTTCGTTAAACATGCCCGCTGCATAGTCCCACCGACTCACATAGGGGACATACATAATATTCGTGCGGTTCTCAGCTATTTTCTCCATGCCGCGATGCAGGTAACCGAGAACCGGTTCGCAATCGATTACATCCTCCCCGTCTAAGGTGACGATTAAGCGGAGAACGCCGTGCATGGACGGATGGTGAGGACCCAAGTTGAGAACCATTGGGTCAGTTCTGGTTTCGAGTTGTGCCATAAGTAATGTATTTGGTTTACCCAACTTTTAGCGATGACGCCTATTTATTTACCATAGACATTCAGGTTAGGTTCCGGGGTCAGGGTACGATAGTATTATGCCCCAGATAGCGCGTTTAGTGATAGCCAATTAAGTAGAGGGCGACCCGATTAAATTGAGTGGAGTGGTGTTGTTGACTAGACCAAGCAGGTCGCCCCTACAGTCCAAACCACAGGTTTTTCGGCAATCTTTGATTTAGTGGGGGAGAATGTCAGATGGAGTCTGAGGCGCAAACGGGGCAGTTTTTTCATCGCTCGGTGTTAAGTCAGGAGTTAATTGCCGGATTGACGATTCGTCCGGGTGGGCATTATTTAGACGCGACTGTGGGTGGGGGTGGACACAGCGAATTAATCCTATTAGCTGCCCCTGATGTCCGTGTCACAGCCATAGATCAAGATGCGATCGCGATCGCGGCGGCTGAAGCGAAGTTAGCGCCTTATGGCGATCGCATACAATTTTGGCAGGGAAATTTTGCTTACTATCAACCGCCGGACTCTTTATTTGATGGCATTATTGCCGATTTAGGCGTCAGTTCGGCTCAACTGGATGTTCCCTCGCGCGGCTTTAGTTTTCGCCATCCGGCTAATCTAGATATGCGGATGGATCAGAGCCAGTCACTAACAGCCGCACAGGTGGTCAATCATTGGAATGAAACCCAACTGGCAAAGATTATTTATGAGTATGGTGAAGAACGCTTATCCCGGCGGATTGCTCGGGCAATTGTGGAACGCCGTCCTTTTGAGACAACCACCCAATTAGCCGATGCGATCGCGCGGGTCGTTCCCAAAAAATACCGCTATGGTAGAATTCATCCCGCCACTCGCACATTTCAAGCTCTCCGCATTGCCGTTAACCAAGAATTATCCGCTCTCGAAAAATTTCTCAATTGTGCGCCAACTTGGTTAAAGCCAGGAGCCAGAATTGGTATTATTAGTTTTCACAGCTTGGAAGACCGTCTGGTTAAACACCACTTGCGGGATTCTCCAATTTTGCGGGTGCTTACTAAAAAACCTATAACTCCACAATCCACGGAACGGGATGAAAATCCCCGCGCTCGTTCTGCCAAGTTGAGATTGGCTGAGCGTCTTTGAAGGGATAATAGACTACAGGGCTAGAGTCAGTCGAGTCATCCTCTTTCGCTGGTGTTGGATCAGGAAAACTAACAATAGAACAGTAGCTTTTTCGTCGATGCAGATGATGGCTAATTTGTCAACTTCTAAGACGGGGTTAGTGTTCTAAGATACAAACAGATGGCGACGTAATTGTCGTCACCAATCAACTGTTCCTTTTTATCCCCAAGTTGGTGTCAATAAGCAGATGTTGCGGAAAAATTGCTGAACATGCCACTCTGGCGAAGAAATATCAGGGCAGATGCATCAGACCAAACTTAATCTTACAACAGGGAGTGCTACCCTTATCCGGCTTCAGGTGGATGTTTGGTGTTATTTCGTTTTTAAGAAAACATTTGGCAAACTTTTGGATCTTCCAAAATAGACTGTTCCTTTTGTTGATGACTCACGCTTGCCCTAAATGAATTATGAGGGAAATTGTAATTGGGAGCCTCAGGGTGTCCCTAATGATGCCTATTTTTGGTTATTTGTGGTGGATCGGTTCAAAATCACAGATTGAACGGCAACCGGGCTGGTTCTATATGCTGGCGGGCTATGCCTTAATTTGTCTGGATGGGTTCATGGATTTAGTCAACCGTACTATTGGTTTGACCACAATAAACCCAAATCCAATCGATACACTCATTCCAGTGACGCTAGTCTACCTAGTTGGATTTGGACTGCTGTTTATCGGCTTGTGCCAATGGTTACCTTTTGTTGCCAAACTCAAGAAGCTAGAGGTTGTTTCTCATCAATACAATAACTGGAATGACGACCATACCTGTAAACTGTACGATCAAGTCAGTACGATCGCCCAGTCGAATGAACTGAAGCAAGAAATAGCTAAGTGTCTACAAACTCAAGGCGAACTGCAACAGAGCCAAGAACAGTTTCGGGCGATCGTGCAAGCCCTTCCTGTACCTGTCGCGATCGCACGAATTTCCGATGGCAAAATTGTTTACTGCAATTCCCACGCCAGCTTAATGTTTGGTGTCGCCACCTCAGAGTTTCTCAGTTGCTCAATGCCAGATTTTTATGAAAACCCTACTGACTGGCAAACCCTGTTAGCAACGTTAGCAAAAAATGGTTCTGTACAGAATGCTCAAGTTCGTATTCATAAAATCAATGATACACCTTTGTGGGTAACTGTATCGATGCAGGTTTTGACCTTGAATCAAGAAAAAGCGATTCTGAGTATATTCAATGATATCAGCGATACCTATCAGCAAATTACCCAATTCCAGCAAACAAAAGCCGCTATCATCGATAGTGAAGCCTGCTATCGGAGTTTGGTCGAACAGTCTCCTAATGCCATTGCCCTCGACAGTCAGGGAAAACTGGTTTACATCAATCCTGCAGGTGTCAAACTATTGGGAGGCGTTAGTCAAAACCAAGTTATCGGTAAACCTTGGTCAGATTTTATCTCTCAAGTGGATGAACAACTCGTGCAGTTAGACGGTCAGATTATTGATGTTGAGATTGCCCGTTTACCTGCCATTTATCAAGGTCAAGGGGCAACCCAACTGGTTATTCGAGATCAGACCCCGAAAGAACAGCCAGACCGAGAACTGAGAGTACGAGCACGTCAACAAGCAGCCGTCGCCAAATTGAGCCAACGGGCGCTTTCGGGACTTGATTTGAATACCCTGATGAACGAAGCGGTGAGTACAATTGCTCAAACCTTAGAGGTTGAGTATTGTAAAATCTTAGAACTGCTGCCCAATGGTAATGTGTTTTTACTCAAAGCGGGTGTGGGTTGGTCGCCGGGATTGGTTGGGTATGCCTTAGTCGGTGCCCACAGGAATTCCCAAGCCGGTTATACTCTGGTCTCTCAAGAACCTGTCGTGGTCGAAGATCTACGGGTTGAAACTCGCTTTAGTGGACCTCCTTTACTCTACAATCATCGCGTTGTCAGTGGTGTGAGTGTGGTAATTCCGGGTCAAGAGCAACCATTTGGGGTTTTAGGAACCCATACCACCAGCAAGCGCCGCTTTAGTGAAGATGACATTAACTTTCTCCAGGCGATTGCCAATGTTTTAGCCTTGGCGATTGGACATAAGCAGTCAGAGGCGAATCTGTATCTGATGCAGCGAGCGATCGCGGCAAGTAATAATGGGGTGATTATTACTGACCCCAATCAACCGGATAACCCCGTTATTTACGTCAACCCCGCCTTCGAGTCGATGACCGGTTATACCGCACCGGAGGTGATTGGACGCAACTGCCGTTTCTGGCAAGAACCTGATTATAATCAAATCGGGGTGACTCAGTTGGCGACAGCGATTCAAGAGCAACGAGAATGCCATGTCATTTTACAGAACTATCGCAAAGATGGCAGCCTCTTCTGGAATGAACTCTATGTTTCGCCCGTCTTTGATGGGGACGGTTATTTAACCCATTTTGTCGGGATTCAAAGCGATATTACTCAACGGAAACAGGCAGAGGAAGCCCTACGACAGAGTGAGGAAAAGCTGGAGAGTATTCTCAGTTCCCTAGACGATGTGGTTTGGTCTGCTTCCCTGGAGAATCAACAGTTCATTTACCTGAATCCGGCGACAGAACGGGTTTATGGTCGCCCTGTATCCGACTTTGTCGCTCATCCGAGTCTCTGGCAGTTCGTTGTTCATCCTGATGATCGCCAACGGGTAGAGATGGCATCTCAAACGATGATGCATAAGGGGAGTAAAGATCTAGAATATAGGGTTGTACGACCGGATGGCGAAGTGCGTTGGCTGCGCGATCGCGCTCGCCTGATTTATGACCAAAGGGGTACTGCCATTCGTATGGATGGAATTGCTACCGATATTACTAAACGCAAGCAGGCAGAGGCGGCTTTACTCAAAAGTGAGGAGCAATTTCGCCTCACCTTTGAACTGGCTCCCATTGGCATGGCAATGACGTCCCTTGATGGTAAATTCCTCAAGGTTAATCAGGCATTGTGTGAAGCTTTGGGTTATACGGCTCAGGAACTGCTTGCCCTCACGTTTACCGAAATTAGCCACCCGACTGAACGGACACTCGACTTTACCCAACACCAATCGTTGTTGCGGGGGGAACTCTCCCATCTGCAAACTGAACGTCGTTATGTATCAAAATATGGCAGGATTGTCAATGCCATTTTGAAAGTTGTGTTAGTCAGAGACTCTCAAAGTCAACCCCTGCACTACATTAGTCAGGTGGTCGATATTAGCGATCGCAAACGCATGGAGGAACAGTTACTCCACGATGCTTTCCACGATGTATTGACCGGATTACCGAATCGGGCATTATTCATGGATAGGCTGGAGTATGCTTTGCGACGGGCAAGGCAACGCTGGGATTATTTATGTGCGGTGATTGTCTTGGATTTAGACCGTTTCAAGGTCATCAATGATAGTTTAGGGCATCTGGTCGGCGATCGACTACTGACTGCGATCGCCCACCGACTAGAAGGGTGCTTACGTCCTAGTGATACGTTAGCCCGGTTAGGGGGGGACGAATTTACGATTCTACTCGATGATATCCCCAATACGGGGGCAGCTACTGATATAGCAAAATCGATTCACCAAACGTTGGCATCCTCATTTAATTTAGATGGGTATGAGGTGTTTGCCACAGCCAGTATCGGGATTGCCCTGAGTGGTATGGGGTATAACCGAGCGGAAGACTTACTACGAGATGCCGATACCGCCATGCATCGGGCAAAGCTTCAGGGAACCGCTTGTTATGTCATGTTTGATACCGCCATGTCCGGTCGCGCCCTTGCCCAGTTACGCTTGGAAACCGAACTGCGATGGGCAATTGAACGTCAAGAACTGGAGGTTTATTACCAACCGATTATTTCCCTGGCTACAGGTAAGATTACTGGGTTTGAAGCATTGGTGCGTTGGCAGCATCCAGAACAGGGAATGATTTCACCGGGCGCATTTATTCCCTTAGCCGAGGAAACGGGTTTAATTATTCCGATTGGTCAGTGGGTGTTGCGAACATCCTGCTATCAGCTACGCCAATGGCAACGACAGTTTCGCCACTATCCTCCGTTAACCATGAGTGTTAATTTGTCGGGGAAACAGTTTTCCCAAGCCAATTTAATTGAGCAAATTGCCCAAATTATTCAAGAGACAGAGGTCAATCCCAGCACTCTCAAGTTGGAAATTACTGAAAGCGGCATTATGGAACATTCAGACTCTGCTGCTGCTTTACTGGAGCGACTTAAGGCATTGAATATTCAGTTGTACATTGATGATTTTGGCACCGGCTATTCTTCGTTAAGTCGCTTACATCAGTTTCCCATTGATGCCTTGAAAATTGACCGTTCCTTTGTCAGTCGCATGGGGGATGCGGGAGAAAACGGGGAGATTGTGCAAGCGATTGTGACCTTAGCTCACAATTTAGGCATGGATGTTGTGGCTGAAGGGATAGAAACGAATATGCAGTTAGCCCAACTGAGAGGGCGGCGATGTGAATATGGTCAGGGATACTTTTTCTCTAAACCATTAAATCGGCAAGCCGCAGAACAGTTAATGATTACTTTACCCCAGTGGTAAAGGATGAGATGGGGATGGCTATTGACTCCATTCCCCGATCTCCTCAAAGGATGTATCGCATTTTCGGGGTTAGGGAAGGAATAGTGACCAACCGGAGATTAAGTGAGGATTTCTGTTCCATTGGACGAAAAAGCGACCCTATAGGCAGGCACATTTTCCCATTATGAAGTAAGTCTCCCATAGAACCACTGA
>NZ_JBKHUP010000126.1:0-19300 GCF_046565525.1 Coleofasciculus sp.
GGATACCAATGTTCCTGAAAAGGGGGTTATAGGAGCGCACATTTTCCCATGATGAAATAGTACCTGAAATCACAGCATAAATCAAGCGATTCGTGGGATTTTTTGGGGATGGCGATAAATCCGATAACTTGGTGAGTTATGACGATGGGTTTATTCAACGGGTTTGTTGTATGGATTCAACACCATCTCATTCGCGATCGCGGCTGATGGGTAAGTTCAAGGAGAATAATTCTGGGATTTAGAGTTTCTGGTCAGGGATACCAATGTTCCTGAAAAGGGGGTTATAGGAGCGCACATTTTCCCATGATGAAATAGTACCTGAAATCACAGCAGAAATCAAGCGATTCGTGGGATTTTTTTTGAGGAGGGATTTGCCAGATAACTCGGTGGGTTACGACGGCGCGTTCATTGAATGGTTTGTTGATTAATTAAGCACCGTCTAACCCACCCTACGGCTGGCTTGAATTAAACCAGAGGTTAGGGCGCGATCGCGATAAGATAATGATACACATCTCGCCGAGAATAAACGAACTCTGATAGAGACATTATGGCGGGGTAAAGATGTTCCGGCGGAATATCTTTATGTAGGGTGGGCAAGAGTCATAAAACTTCAAACGCTTATAGTATCCTTGGTTACTCTTGCCCACCTTACGGTAACGTTACAAGCCATAAAGTGCCGCGACTCGTTCATCGATTTCTTTTTCCCATTTCTCACAGTTTATTCCTTTGGCGTCTAAGCATTTTTGGACTAAGGCGGAAATGGCTTCTTTTTCGGTATCTGAGGCTTTAGGGATAGGGATTTTACTCATATAGATGCTGCGTAACTCTAATCTGCCACCTTTATTAGCATCACCTAATGCAGAACAGGCAGTTTTAAGATATTCCCATATATGAGTAGTATTTAGAATACCCAATAAATAAAGGTCGGCGGAAGCGATAATAAACGCTTTGTTATTGGCAAATACTCCTGTGGTGTCAAGAGCAAATCGAGACTCCTTAGAAATTTCAGGATAGACAATTTTAGGATATTCAAAGGCATCAACATACTCTGCTCCATAACGTGCCATACACCACCAGTTATATCGACCTTCTCGACATTCAGGACGTGACTCTAACTTTGAATGCCATTTTTTTAGGTGTTTTTTTATGGCTGGATAATTATCTATTTTTAACTCCCAAGGTGAATAAACAAGCCATCTATCCTGAAAATCAATACACCACTTGCGAATATCCTTACCTACCGCTAATGGTTTAATAATTTCCTCACTCTTAGCATCCTGACGAATCAACTCTTCCCGTTTTGACCCATCAATGTAAAAAGCCTCATTTAACCCAGTTTTAACTCCCCAATAAATCTCACCATCAACATACTCACCCAACGGAATACCCACTGATTCCATTTGCTTAATCCGCCTCACCGTAGCCGCATCCGTCAGCATCCAATTACTACCACTCAAAGCACCACTCGGTAAAACTTGTCCCTTGTCACGACTTAACGCCAATACATCAGGATAGGGAGGAGATAACGAATCAACCTGAGTAAACCGAACCGAATCCTTCCCTTGATTATCCTTAGCCGCAATAAAAATCATCGGGAAAGTAGAAGCACTCTGAAAAACTGGCAACTCCCCAAAATCCGTAATACTATTCACCTGACAAGTCTCAGCAATATACCCTCTCAACTTCTCCCCATACTTCGCCCGAAACCACTTATTCGAGGAAATAAATGCCAACATTCCCCCAGCTTGTAACAACTGCAACGCCCGGGCATAAAAGAAACAATATAAATCAGACGTACCCGTATAAACCTCCGGATAAACCTGCTTCAGCGCTGGCTTCAAATCCTTAATCAGCTCTTGCCTAACATAAGGCGGATTTGCTACCTGAATATCAAAACCCCCATCCGCCATCACCTCCGCAAACTCCACCGCCCAATCAAACCCAGACACCTGAATACTACCGTGAGTTAATAAAGCAATTTCACCCTTTAACCGCTGAATCTCCTGTTCTAACGACAGCTTTTCCCCACCCGAATGCGCCTTTAAATACGCCCCCTTAGTTTCCCGATACCGATTAATCAACTCATCCCGAAACATCCCCGAACCTGCTTGAGGATTCGGCGCAATTAAACTATCCCCCACCTCAATCTTAAACTTCAAATTCGGTAACGGCGGCGGATCATCTCCCTCATATTCCACCGCCAGGGATAACCACAATCGCAATCGGGCAATATTCACCGCAAATACATCACTATCCACCCCATAAATATTCGTTTCAATAATCTCCAACTTCCGCGCATAATCTGTCTTCGCGTCAATCTTCCGCGTCGCAAACAAACACTGACGCAACTCCAACAACTCATGCAGCATCCCCAACAAATAAGCACCACTTCCACACGCCGGATCACAAACCTTAACCTTGCGTAACGCCCCCAATACCCCCTCTGGATTAATCAACCCCATCGGGTTATGCTGATCCACAAATAACTCAATCGCCTCAACCGACTCCTCCGGTAACTGACAGCGTAAATACCCCTTCAACGCCTCCCGACACATAAACGATACAATCGGCTTCGGTGTATAATAACTCCCCGTTTCATGACGCCCCGTCACCAATTCTTCAAACACCTTTCCCAGCATTTCCGGATCAACCGCCACCTCCACATCCAGGGGTGTACTCTCCGTTACCGTAAAATTAAAGCTAGCAAATAAATCCAGAATAATCGCCTCAATCCCCTCATCGAGCACAATAATCTCCGGATTTTGGTCATCTTCATCTTGTTCAAATAACCCCCCATTCAGATAGGGAACCGTACCCATAACCTCCTGGAGAAAACCCCCCTGATTAATCCCCGTGATATCCATTTGTTGAGGATTATTCAGTCCCGAAAAGAACAAAAGAGACAAGCGATCGCGATAAAAATTGCCATCTGATGTATACTTATCTTGATAATCCTGCCACAACGCCTCTAAATAGTTCCTTTTCCCCCGAAAACTCAGCCACCCTTTTTTCTGAATAAAGGCAATAAACATCAACCGATTAAACAGCCTTTGGGTAAACATCCGCCGCTGTTCCCCATCCGCCATCATCGGCTCAAGTAACCCTTCCACCTGCTCAAATACCCGCCGATATGTCTCAAAGAATTTTTGCGTTACCTTCTCAACATCAAACGCCTGATCATGACGCTGCTGAATTGTCAAGGGGGCTAACCCAGAAATTCCGGCTAAATCTAATAAGCTGAGGCGTTCTGTCGCCGTTCGTAACTGTTCCCCTGAACTAACGGTAATTCGGCGAAAAACCTGACGCTTATCCTGTTTTTCATCGTATTTAACGTTAAGAAAATGCCATTGGTCTTGATTATAATTAGAAAAAATAAATAAGGCATAAGGATGATTGTTCAACAATTGATTAACCACCGGACGCTGATCACTTGCCAACAAGCGCTCCGACTGCAACCGCCCATAAATAATATGAAACTCACTACCTGCCGAGGCTAATAATAGGGGATCTTCTGCTAATAGTTGGGAAACCGGATCACTCCATCCCCGCCGCGAAAGGGGTTGATTTTCGCGATCATAATTCAGTTCCGACCAAAATAACTCCTTGAGGGGGTTTAACCCTTGCAGCGAAGCAAGGATGTCAAGAATAGACTGCTGAAATTCTGGTTGGCGCATGATGAATATTGATTTGACTCCAATCATAACTTGACCTCTCCCCCAACCCCTCTCCTACGAGGAGAGGGAAGTATAACTCCCCCTTCCTTTGCAGGGGGGTGGGGGGGTTAGGTTTTGTTTTTATGTTTACCCATTTATCCCTTCAACTGATGAACGCGCTGCCATTCTTCAGGCGTTACCTTATAATTTGTCCCATTCGGCACACGAATCACCCCCAAACTCTTCAGCACCGCATCTTGTTTTAAAGAGTCCCGCAATAGGGGCTTCTCTAACAGTTTAGTCGTAAACCGAATACGCGCTTGCGGCTTGCTTCCCAAACGAGACTTATCAATCCAATAGCCAATATCCGGGACTTTATCCAACATTTTAGGCGGTTCAATAATTTCCGCGATCGCATAAATCCCCGCATCCTGTCCGGCTTTCCAAACCAACACCCCATCACCCGCCGCCATATCCTTAGCATAGCGAGTCACCAACCACGGCATTTGCACAAAATCGCCAATTGCATCAATAATCCGGTAATACTTGGGATTGCCTTGAAAAAGCCAGTACGCCATTCCCTCTCCTTCTCCAAAAAATACCCGTTTAACCCATCCTGATCAAGCCTAACCTAAGCTCAAAACTCTGCAATACCTTGATTTTACCCCTCCCTAACCCTCCCCTTGGCAAGGGGAGGGTACTGGAACGGTAAACAGCCGAGATGCTATAAGTCCTCACAAATAAAGCGACGCATTCTGAAGAACTGGCGTCGCTTATAATACTTAAAAATAGAGGCTAGCCTCTGGCTAACCTCTAACCCTAACCTGCTATTTCGTTTCCGAGAATTCAGCGTCGATGACATCATCACCACCACCGGATTCACTACCAGGAGCAGCACCGGCTTCAGGACCACCCGGAGCACCAGCACCACCGGGAGCAGCACCGGCTTCAGGACCACCCGCTTGTTGATACAAGTTAGCACTGATGCTGTAGAGAGCTTGTTGCAATTCCGTAGTCAGCGTCTTAATCTTTTCATCGTCTTCTTGAGACACCGCATCTCGCAGATCCTTAATCAAGCCTTCAACCTTAGTCTTATCAGCTGCTGGGACTTTATCACCCAATTCATTAATCTGCTTCTCAGCTTGATACGTCAGAGAATCGGCTTGGTTCTTGCGATCAATTTTCTCACGACGCTCTTTGTCCGCCGTCGCATTGGCTTCGGCTTCCTTAACCATGCGATCAACGTCTTCACTGGGGAGGGTGGATGCGCCAGTAATGCTAATTGATTGCTCTTTACCCGTACCTTTATCCTTCGCCGTAACGTTCAGGATACCATTGGCGTCGATATCAAAAGTAACTTCAATTTGGGGAACGCCGCGCGGTGCTGGGGGAATACCATCGAGACGGAAAGTCCCCAGACTCTTGTTATCGCCGGACATTTCCCGTTCACCTTGGAGAACGTGGATTTCTACGTTAGTTTGACCATCAACAGCCGTGGAGAAGGTTTCTGACTTCTTGGTGGGAATGGTGGTGTTGCGGGGGATAATCTTAGTCATTACACCGCCCAAGGTTTCTACACCCAGGGATAGAGGTGTAACATCCAGTAGCAGAATGTCTTTAACTTCACCCGCCAAAACACCCGCTTGAATCGCTGCGCCAACTGCAACCACTTCATCTGGGTTTACAGTTTGGTTGGGTTCCTTACCCAATACCCGCTTGACTACCTCTTTTACCGCCGGAATCCGGGTTGAACCTCCAACCAAGACAATCTCATCAATCGCGCTTTTATCAATTTTGGCATCGCGCACCGAATTCTCAACTGGGATGCGACACCGATCAATTAAGTCCGCACAGAGTTCTTCAAACTTCGCCCGAGTCAAGGTCATATCCAGGTGCTTGGGACCTTCCTGGGTAGCGGTGATGAAGGGTAGGTTAATTTCGGCTTGGGTAACGCTGGAGAGTTCAATTTTGGCTTTCTCCGCCGCTTCCGTTAGACGTTGCAGAGCTTGCTTGTCTTTGCGTAAGTCAATCCCTTCGGATTTCTGAAATTCAGCGGCGAGGTAATCGACAATTTTCTTATCAAAGTCGTCACCACCCAAGTGAGTGTCACCGGAGGTAGATAATACTTCAAAGACACCATCACCGACTTCCAGGATGGATACGTCAAAGGTTCCACCACCAAGGTCAAAGACCAAAATCGTTTCGTTGCTCTTCTTATCTAAGCCGTAGGCGAGAGAAGCCGCCGTGGGTTCGTTAATAATCCGCAAGACTTCAACGCCAGCAATCTTACCTGCGTCTTTCGTGGCTTGACGCTGGGAGTCGTTGAAGTAGGCGGGAACGGTAATCACGGCTTGAGTCACCGTTTCGCCCAGGTACTTACTGGCGTCATCGACTAACTTACGTAGCACTTGAGCCGCAATCTCTTCAGGCGCAAATTGTTTGCCTTGAGAGGGACAATCAAGTTTGACGTTATCGCCAACTTTGAGGACTTTATAAGAGACTTCGGTCGCTTCATTGGTGACTTCGCCATGTCTACGCCCAATAAAGCGTTTGACTGAGTAGAACGTATTTTCCGGGTTCATCACCGCCTGACGTTTGGCGATTTGACCCACGAGGCGATCGCCATTTTTGGCATAAGCCACAACTGAAGGGGTTGTACGTCCACCTTCGGCGTTAGCAATCACGGTGGGTTTACCACCTTCCATGACGGCTACGCAGGAGTTTGTCGTACCTAAATCAATTCCAACTACTTTTGCCATAAGAGTGTTCCAAGTTCGCTTAACTACAAATACTGGAGAAGTCGGGGAGCATGACTGTTGAACCTTAACTTGGCTCAATCAGCAGCCTTTGGGAGCTTCAATATTGCTTCGGCTACCAATCTCTATACTGAACTCGGTTAGCCCGTCTCATGAAGGGGGGGTTCCCGAACCTGAGATGGGACGGTTCGATTTGGTGATTGCTAGTTTTAGTCGCTCTCCCATTAACAATAATCAACGGTTAACTTTGTGCTGATGTCTTGCGCTGTGTCTAATGTAAGAAACTCGACGGTATAAAGGATTGGGGCGAACCGTAATGAATCAGTTGTGTTTGCCGTCTTTTACTGTGTTAAAGCATCTGTGCCCCTTCTCGGCTGGCAAAGCTTAGTCTCAAGCACAACTTAATGAATCACTTAATTTAATAAGCCAAGCAATCTTCACAGTAGAGATTACCTGGCTTATAGATATCAAAACATTTTCGTGGACTGACTGGGCGATCGCTCAAAAACCGGAGTGCAATCCTAAACAAACCAACGCTAACAGCCCACCTGTCAAATAAAACGCACCCACAATTTGGGTTTCTGACCAACCGCTTAATTCTAAATGATTATGAAACGGTGACATTTTAAACAGCCGTTTGCCTATCCCAGCATCATCTTTTGTGGCTTTGTAATAGGCAACTTGGGCAATTACAGAGATCGATTCCCAACAGAAAATGCCACTGAGAACAAATAAACACCAGAGATTCTGACTCAATAGTCCTACCGCCGCCAGGGCGCCGCCTAAAGCGAGGGAACCCGTATCTCCCATAAACACAGCGGCTGGGTGGCGATTATGTGCGACAAACCCCAGACAACTACCACTGAGACAGGCACAGAACACCATTAAACCCGGTGAAGTTGGGGAAACGATCGCAGCCAATGCCAAAAGCGCGATCGCACAAGTCCCTCCAGCTAATCCATCTACCCCATCGGTAAGATTCGTGGCATTACTTTCCGCCGCCAGAACAAACAGGGCTAGGGGCCAAAACAGTACTCCTAAGGGTAAAACGATACCAAACGGCAGTGCGATCGCGGTAATACTAATCGGTTGACTTGCCGCTAGCCAGATACAAAACATCAACCCCACGCTGATTTGCAGTGCCAATTTCAGGCGAGGGGAAATGCCCTTATTAGAACGGCGGCGGATAATTTGCCAATCATCCAACCAGCCAATCATCCCATAAGCCAGGGTCACAACGGATACAACTAGGACGTTGACAAACTCTTGCCCTCCCAGTGCCAATCCCGACCAAAATAGAGCCACCATTACCGCCACGGGTACAAAAAACACCCCACCCATGGTTGGGGTGCCAGCTTTTTGTAAATGGGTTTGCGGACCATCCTCCCGGACAATCTGACCCATTTTCAGCCTTTGCAGAAAAGGAACAACCCAATATCCCAGCGCCGAACTCAGCACGGCACAAATCAACAACGGCAAGGTTATGGAGACTCCGGCGAAAAGGGAGCGTTCCCCCAACCCATCTAGAATGAGTGATCCCAGACTCAAGCCAACGGCTAGTAACGTCAAGAGGCTCGAACCCGTTAAATTAAACGAGCGCCCAGAAGTTAATTTTGCGTCTATCACGGACAAAAACATCCCTTTATCGAACTTCCTCACACACAATGCGACGCATGGCGTCTTGACGATTCCCGTGTGACCCACGGCACTGATGGGAATCGTAACATCAATAGGGTACTTTCAATCAATCCTTCAAGCAAGCAAATTTACTTATTGTTGCCCGATGATTCATCACGATCGCTAACTAAAGGAGCAACTTAATAGCGGAAAACTGCCGCGATCGGTGATTGAGCGGGTACTCGCTCGGATTCTACAGCAAAAACTGTTCCACCATTCAAAACCGTATAAACCGCTGCTAAATCCAATAAATCTTGGTCACCCGCCTGGTGTTGCTCATGTAGCTGCACCGTATTGCTCTGTGGGTCAAAGCTACCCCACTGCTGATGGTCTAGGGCGACAAACAACGAATCAATGCGTCGATTATAAGCCGCCTGCACTACTTCTTTCAGGGCATCAGAGGCTTGTTCCTGATTATTTCCAGAAAATTCTCTGAAGCGGTCAATTGCCTCTTTCTCTGCCTGTTGAAACGTAGGCTGAACGATTGCCCAGGCTTGAGTATGGAGTTCTTCTGGCTTGGAGAGGTCTGGATTGCCCGTAATGCCTTCCTCCAGAAGATGGGGGTAAGAATTCACTCGTTTATAAATCGGGAGGAGATAATCTACACCGGCTAGCACTAGCGGGACAGTCTCATCCTGTAGAAACTCCCGTATCCCTTTATTCACTTTGCTCAAAAAGCGCACAATCTGATTTTCGTGATCTTCATCCACACCTCGTCCATGGAGTGTTCCCGGATCTGAACCCGGTAATCCACCAGGGGAATAGGTTTGTGAGGACATGAATTGGGTCTGATTTTCAGAATCCTCATACTGAAGCACACTCATCAGACTTTCTGGCAGATTGTCAACCTCCTCAGGCTGAATTTCCCGAATGCGATCGCGCCCTCCTACTAAAAGTCGCACCTTCTTTTGACTCAGTGCCAAAATATAGAAACGCCCATCGCCCGTCAGCAGTGGCATCAGTGGCTTGAGGTGAAATTGCTCACCGACTACGACTAACTCCTCAAAATCCAGGGGTAGACGGTAATAGCGAAAGAAATTGGGGGCGATGAACAGAGCAAGTCCCTGATTCTGATGACGCCAAAAGTGATCACGATCCAACTCTTGAGCGCTTTTAAGCATTTCTTGGGCATCGGCTGAGCGCATACCCTGCTCAACTAGCTGGGCTTCAGCTTTCCCCATGAGATTCTTGAAACGAATGGGATCTTGTTTGATTTGCGAACCTGCCGTATGGGTAGGCATAAAAATAGAAACACACAATCCTTCTGGCTGTGTAACCAGAGTTTTGAGTTCTTCTGTGGATAGTAATGGCATGAAGTTGAACTCCTATCTTCTCTTCAATTGAAAAAAATTAAACGAACAGGCAAGATAGCCAGCTAACCGTAACGGTTAGAGGCTAAATCTCTGACTATTTTTTGGGTTGGGCTGCCGTTTAGCCCAAAAGCTCGGATCTTGCCTGCCTTCATTTCAACGAAGGTAGTATGTCCAATACATCTGCCTTACGATAGGAAAGTTATGCTCCCCTTGCAAAAGAATATGTGATGGAAATAATAGCAACTGCTGGTATTGCTTAGAACAGATTATTGAGTATAGACGTTTTGCCGCAACGTCTCTACCGCAGTTGATTTTTCCTAAGTTATGTGTCTACTGCTATAACTGTAGTTACGTCAAGTGCGACTTCAAATACCCATCAAAAGCAGATATCAGAAACAAATGCAGCCTTATTTTTTATATTAGATGCTACCAAACGTAGGAATTGGGCTATTACTGGGACGACCGAAACTGGGTAAGTCAACATGGGTAATATTGCGATTCTTGACCGCTAACCGATAGCTGACACTTTGCAACTCAGCATGAAGTTGGCGATTCTCCCGTTGTAGTCTGCTCACCTTCTCTCTCACAGGCGCCATGCGTTCAGCAAACTTCTGACGATAAATTTGGGGTAGCTCCTGAACCACCTGCTCCAACATACGAGAACGATCGGTTAATTCTTGCACGGACTGGCGCAACTGATAAATTTCTTGATCGCGAGTCGTAATCTGCTCTTGGTAAAATCTAACTTGCTGCTCCACATCTTGCAACTGTTCTCGCAAGACTCGCATTTGGGCTTGATGACGCTCAGAAACCTCGGCTGGCGGTTTGAAGTTCGCATTGCCTTTAACCAAGCGAAATAGCTCTTGAGAGAGCTGCTGCACGAGCTGATCTCTCAGATGTAACTCTTCCCGAAGCCGAGACACTTCAGTTTGCAGCGCTGGTAGGGTTTGGGTTTCAGTCGCGTTCACGATAGCAAAAAGCTCCAATACAATAGGGGACTCCCAATAGCAGAAGACGATGGGCAACGTCGGTCGGTGATGTGATTACCCTGTAGGAGGATGATATCACTACTAGGGTTATGGTTGACACGTTAACTCCAAAATAGTAATTTGTCATTTGTCATGGGTGAGTTCCTCTTGCACCAATTGCGCTAACTTTTGGGCTGCACCCGATTCACCCCGAACTGCCCGCAGGCGCGATCGCATCTGTTCGAGTTTTTCGGGATGCTCTAAATACTCAAGTACTAATTGTGCCACATCCTGGGGTTTCAGTTGACCCACGACTTCTGGCACAATTTCTGCTTTTGCCCAAATATTGGGCCACGCAAATAGGCGTCCTTGTTGCAGAATCAGCCAATTAATCAGCTTAGCATTGCTTGTCCCTACCCCCGGTAACCGGGCGAATAATCCGGGTAATCCATCCCAAGCCCGCATTGCATCCAGTTGCTGGGTGGGTAATAACACGATCATCGGTACACCAAGGGAACCTAATTCTGCCGTATTTGCTCCCACTGTGGTTAAGCACAAACAGCATTGGGATAATATGTCATGGGCGGGAAATTCGGTTGTCAGTTCTACCGTTAAACCACTCGCCATTATGAGTGTCGCGTCTCTACTATCTGCTTCATCTCGGATCACCAATCTCGCCGCCCCCCATCCTAATTTCTGAATCAAGGGATTTTCCTGGGGATCAGCAAAACGGGCTAGGGTGACTAAATCTAAGGTTGGTGCAACAGGAATCACAAAACGGGTTTGGGGTCTAGCTTTGTGAATGTGTTCAGCAATAGCTAACCCTAGCGGTACTCCCTGAATCAGTTTGGCAGGTTTTGACCCTGGAAGTAACCCAATCCATTCAATTGGGGATTGGGGATTGGGGATTGATGATTGGGGATTGGGGATTGGGGATTGGGGATTGGGGATTGGGGATTGGGGATTGGGGATTGGTGATTGGGGATTGGGGATTGGGGATTGGGGATTGGTGATTGGTGATTGGTGATTGATGATTGGGGATTGGGGATTGGGGATTGGGGATTGGGGATTGGTGATTGGTGATTGGTGATTGGGGATTGGGGATTGGGGATTGGTGATTGGTGATTGGTGATTGGGCGAAGCATTCGCGCTCTTGTGTTGGCATAAAACCGAGAAACCCGGGCGCGAATGCTTCGCCCCTACAGCCCCTACGAATGCCACATCTGCCATTAAATCTCCAACTACTTTTAACTTGTGGCGATACTTTTTTGGGGCTTTGGCAATGATATCGGGTTTCATCACGCCAAACCGATCAATCCAGCGATGCCAACGGGCATCCCATTCGGCATAAACAACGGTACGATATCCTAAGCGAGAGCCAATCACGACGGGGAAAAACTGGTCGCCGCCTAAGAATACCACCACGCCGCGATCGCGCCAGTCCCAGTTTTCGGCAGTTTTCCCCCAGAGTAAGAAGCCAAAGAAATGCTGTGCCCCTTGCACTCGGTCTACTTCGGGATAGGATTGAACAATCTGGGCTTCTTTGCCTGTGGCGTTGGGACAAGGAGACAGGATAACCGAGATTCGGATCAATGCGCGATCGCATCCTAGCTGCTGGCGCAATGCTTTGACCACAGGACGTACCCATGTGGTGACTTCACCCGGACCATTGGAGAGAATTAAAATATCATTGGTCATTGGTCATTGGTCATTGGTCATTGGTCATTGGTCATTGGTCATTTATCATTTGTAATTTGTCAAATGGAATGAGCTAACTTTAACAAAAATCAGCCAAATCAGTGAGTGCTATTCGTTTTGATCAAGTTCGTCTCCAATTTCCAGGGACACCCCAACCCGCCGTAAATGGAGTAACCTGCGACATTGAAGCGGGTCAACTGGTGGTAATTTTAGGTCCATCGGGGTGTGGTAAAACTACCGTTCTCAAGATGGTCAATCGACTGTATGAACCTACATCCGGCGCGATTTATCTGGATGGGGTCAACATCCGCCAAATGAAAGTCACGAAGCTGCGTCAGCAAATTGGCTATGTGATTCAGCAGTCGGGCTTATTTCCCCATAAAACGGTGGCGGAGAATATTGCAGTTGTTCCCAAGCTTTTGGGATGGTCACGCCCAAAATACCAGTCTCGTGTTGATGAGTTATTGCAGCTAGTCGAACTACCCCCTCAAGTTTACCGGAATCGGTATCCGGCACAGCTATCTGGAGGACAGCAGCAGCGCGTTGGTGTGGCGCGGGCGTTGGCTGGTGATCCTAAATTCATGTTAATGGATGAACCTTTTGGTGCTATTGACGCGATTACTCGCCAATCTCTGCAAGACGAAATCTTGCGAATTCAGCGGAAGGTACACAAAACAATTCTGTTTGTCTCCCATGATGTTGAGGAAGCGCTGCGTCTGGGGGATAAGATTATGATTTTGCAAAAAGGTAAGATTTTACAATTTGATACGCCGTTAAATATTCTGACAAGTCCTGCTAATGATTTCGTCCGGGAGTTAATGGGGGCTGATGATCTGTTTCGTCAGTTAAGTTTACGGCGGGTGGAGGCGGCAATGCAGCGAGTTTCTTCAGATTATCCGCATCAGGGGGAGCGTGCGATCGCGCCTCACGAGAATTTGCGTCAGGCTT
Organism: Coleofasciculus sp.; assembly: GCF_046565525.1. NCBI lineage: Bacteria > Bacillati > Cyanobacteriota > Cyanophyceae > Coleofasciculales > Coleofasciculaceae > Coleofasciculus > Coleofasciculus sp. The sequence continues at coordinate 13,014 of NZ_JBKHUP010000126.1, forward strand.
TATCCCTCCTCTTACAGACAGGTAGTCAGAGATTGTCTGTCATGGATGAAGGAAAAGTGATCGGTGTGTTAACCCTAGAGACAATTCAAAAAGCCGCTAGAATCTGACTTTTCACGGTATCTGGTGCAATGTGAGTGTGAATTGTGTAGGGGCGGGTTTCACGGCTATCTTTTCGGTTGCACCCAGATGTAACTAAACCCGCCCCGACGCGCCATGGCTCGTCTCTACAATAGTTTTTAGACTTCCCGTGAAAAGTCAGGCTAGAATGGGTCAAACTTGATAGCCCGTTATCTGTCTTATTAGGTGTTTCGTAAAATTCTCACTAGGCACAAAAATAGTGCTACATAGTTTTTGGGATTATCCACTTTAAAATATTACTATGAACAACTCGTCTTTTTTTGATGAACAAAAGGAACAATCACTCGTTAAAGCCAGAATAGTTGAGAAATACTTCTGGGCATGGGCAAAAGTTATCATTGGAGTTCTGAAACGACAAGAACAACAGCCAGGGTTGTCAAAGAAGCTGAAACTTGCTTATATTGACTTGTTTGCTGGTCCTGGTCGATATCAAGATGGTTCCGAATCTACACCGTTGCGTGTACTGGAAACGGCTATTAAAGAAACAGATTTCCGAGAACGCTTGATTACCCTTTTTAATGATGTTGATACTAATAATACACAGTCCCTTCAGAACTCCATTAACTTAATTCCTGATGTCAATCAACTCAAAAATAAACCCATTGTTATAAATCAGGAAGTTGGTGAGGAGATAGTTCAGAGGTTTGAACCAGTTAGAGGGGTTCCCACTCTATTTTTTGTCGATCCGTGGGGATATAAAGGATTGTCATTACAACTTATTAATTCTGTGGTTAAAAATTGGGGCTGTGACTGTATATTTTTCTTTAACTACAACCGGATTAATATGGGACTAGGTAACGATGCCGTCAAAAATCATATAAATGCTCTATTTGGTGAAGATCGTGCATCACAACTTCGAGAAAAACTGCACCCCCTGAACCCAACTCACAAAGAAATCGCTATTGTAGAAGAAATTTGTGAAGCGTTAAAAGAAATGGGAGGCGAGTATGTGCTTCCTTTCCGTTTTCGACATGAAAATGGCAACCGTACTAGCCATCATTTAATCTTTGTGAGTAAGCATGTAAGAGGTTATGAGATTATGAAAGAGATTATGGCAAAGGAAAGTTCGACAACAGAACAAGGTGTTCCCTCTTTTGAGTATAATCCGGCAACAAAATTCCAACCCTTACTTTTTGAACTTTCACGTCCACTGGATGAACTCACAGATATGTTATTAGATGAGTTTGCTGGTCAAACAATGACGATGATAGAGGTTTACCAAAGACATCATATTGGTAAACGTTACATCAAGAAAAATTACAAAGATGCTCTTCTAAAACTAGAGGCTCAAGGCAAAATTACAGCAGAACCATCTAAGCGCCGGAAAAACACCTTTGGCGATACGGTACGAGTTACTTTTCCACCAAAACGTTAAGTCGTTTCGTAGGCTGATGGCGAGATACTGTGATATCTTCCCCCCATTGCTGTTGGTGTTGTTTCCAAGCTAACGGTATCTCATCCCAAATCTTTCCATCTAGTTCTCTTCCTCCAGATTTTGGAGTTCTACCTCCCCATTGTTTAAAGAAAAATGCGACACCAAACCTCTGACATTGGTCACGAATACTTTGCGCCCACTCTAACTTCATCGGACGATATCTATTTCCCGATTCGCCACCAACAATAACCCAATGAATATCCGTTAAATCAAGATGTAAATCACCGAGAAGTGGTTCACAAGAGAGAAAGCGCACGTTTGCTGGAACTTTTCGCAGGAAATCAACCCGGTGAATATAGTCCTGATTTTCAACCGATACTCCCATCCAAATATTTTTATGCCATTCTAACTGAGGAGCCAACTCAACTAAACGTTCATGTCGTTTGGTTAAAATTTGATAGATATGCTGAGACGTTTGACCCATCACATCAAACACGTCTTTGAGAAATTCGATAGGCACTTCTTCGTGAAAAAGATCACTCATCGAGTTGACAAAAATGCGACTTGGCTTGCGCCAACGCAAGGGTTCTTTTAGACGTTCCCGATGCAGGGTTAAATCAAATCCATTAGGAAAATTATGATGAAACCGTTTAGTTAGTGCTTCAGCATAACAATGGGTACAACCTGGACTAACTTTGTTGCAGCCAGTTGTGGGGTTCCATGTTCGGTCTGTCCACTCTATACCTGTATGAGTGCTAGCCATATTCTCACTCTACCCCTATAGTTAATAATCTTTATTTCCGCTTATTTTTTATAGTACCTATGTATTGTAAAAATGTCCAGATTGATTTTTTATTAAAAATATCCTTGACATCAGATGAAGCGACTATATTTTATTTGATTAGGTCGGTGGAGATAAATTCAGTCTTTAAGTTAAGATAAAAGCAGAGTTGAGAGGGATACGGGTATGGTAAAATCTGACTCCAAGCTCCGCTTACCAACGAGCGATGAATTGCCTGACTCTGATGGGTTGCCTGTGGATAATGAACTTCATACTCTCGTGACCAATTTATTAGGGTTGATTCTCGGTTTCTTATGGGGTCAGCGCTTTGATTGGTTCTTTGGGGTCAATATGGGAATTTACCATACGACTGGAATCAATCCCAGAGTTCCGATTGTGCCGGATGGTTTTTTGAGTTTGGGCGTTGAACGGATTCGAGCAAATCAGCTACGTAAAAGTTATGTGGTGTGGGAAGAAAATGATATCATTCCGATTTTTATTTTAGAAATCGTCTCTCAAACACCAGGGGGAGAGTATGATGATAAATTATCAATTTATTCCAAGTTGGGGGTTTTATATTACGTCATCTATAATCCCGATTTTTGGCGCAGAGATCAACAGGAGCCATTTGAAGTTTATCGCTTAGTTAATAGCAGGTATCAACGTCAAATTGGTGAGCCATTCTGGATGCCAGAAATTGGGTTGGGAATTGGTCGGGGAATCGGCAGTCATCGAGGATTGCAGCGCGAGTGGTTGTATTGGTTTGACGAGAGAGGAAATCGGATTTTAACGCCAGAGGAATTGTTAGCACGTTATCAAGAACAGTTTGGTGAGTTGCCAGAAAATGATTAAAGTTGTCCTGATGTTGATATTCTAAAGACGCTGTGTTGCTATTTCAAGACTTTCACCCTCTAGTTGCGATCGCAACGACTCCTACCGCCGCCCAAACCCTACAGCCTCTGTGCCATACAGCCCGGTTGATGTTGTGGCTTCCTGAGTCTGTTCATACTCCTGAACGGAAGGATGTTCCCACCGAATCGTTCTACCAGGGTTCTCTTAAATCCCATATCGCCTCTCTCTGGCAAAACCACCGCGCTTTTATTTTCTGTTTGGCAACGGGGGCGGTGGTGCGCCTTATCGCCCCGCTTTTAAAGGATAAATCCTCTGATCCAGCGGTTATCGTTGTTGATGAAACTGGGCAATTTGTGATTAGTCTATGTAGTGGACATCAAGGTAAAGCGGATCAACTGGCGAGGATGATTGCCTTGCAACTAGGGGCGACTCCTGTTTTAACCGGGGGTTCTACTGGGTTAAATTTACCCGCTATTGATATGGTGGGCATTCCCTTCGGTTGGCAACGGGGTGAGGGAGATTGGACAGGTGTCAGCGCCGCCGTAGCTAAAGGTGAACGGGTTGAGGTGATCCAAGAGGTGGGTTCTACTTTGTGGCAACAGCACCTCCCCCCAGGACATCCGTTTGTATTCGATGGGGGCGACAAAGCGGTTGATTCTAACTCAGCCAATGCCCGGATTTGGATTAGTTTTACTCAGCGTCGCTTTTCTCCAGACTCTGATTTGCCCAAGATTCAATGGCATCCACGGGTATTATGGGTGGGGATTGGTTGTGAACGGGGAACATCGAGAGAATTAATTGAAACGGCGATAATCCAAACCTGTCAACGTTATCATCTAGCTGTAGATGCGATCGCAGGAATTGCCACGATTGATATTAAAGCCTCGGAAGTGGGATTGGTGGAATTTTGTCAAGCCCGTGATTTGCCCTTGCGAACCTTTCCGGCGGAGGTGTTGCGTTCGGTAAATGTGCCTACGCCTTCAACGGTGGTGAATCAGGAAGTGGGTACTCCCAGTGTGGCAGAAGCCGCCGCCTTGGTTTGTAGTGAGCGCTTTAGCGCTTCTGGCACTAAAGTGCCGACTACGAACCTACTGGTGCAAAAACAAATTGTTCGGGGGGACAATCAACCGGGGGCGGTGACAGTGGCGATTGCTGTGGCACAACGAGAATATACGGGTAGAATTGGACAACTGTTTTTGGTGGGTACAGGACCTGGACAGTTAGACCAAATAACGCCAGCGGCAAAAACGGCACTCTCTCAGGCTGATGCGGTAATCGGTTATTCTCTCTATATTGATTTAATTACTCCCATTTTGCATCCCGGACAAATTATTGAACGCCTGCCAATTACTCAAGAACGCCAACGGGCGCAACGGGCGATTGAGTTAGCCCAGTGGGGACTAACGGTGGCGGTTGTGTCGTCGGGGGATTGCGGTATTTATGGGATGGCGGGATTAGTTTTGGAGGAACTCAAAGCCCAAGGTTGGGATGGGAAAATGCCAGGGGTACAAGTCTTTCCCGGCATTACCGCCCTGCAAGCGGCGGCGTCTCGCGTGGGTGCGCCCCTGATGCATGATTTTTGTGCGATTAGTTTAAGTAACTTGTTGACCCCTTGGGATGTGATTGAAAAGCGGCTGAACGCTGCTGCCCAAGCGGATTTCGTCATTGCCTTATATAATCCGCGATCGCGCACCCGTATCGAACAACTGGCAATCGCCCATAGCATCTTACTCCAACACCGTTCCCCCCAAACCCCTGTCGCGATCGTGCGATCGGCTTATCGAGAGGATGAAGAAATCACCCTTTCCACACTTGACAAATTACTCGATATCCCCATTGATATGCTCACCACTGTACTCATTGGCAATCAAAGTACCCGTCTTCACGGAGATTGGATGATTACACCACGGGGATATTTGGTGAACGATGAATGAGATGTAGAGACGTTGCATGCAACGTCTCTACAGAATAATTGTCGGGGTTATTCGTTTAAAGATAGAATTAAACTATCTTCCCTCACTTCATGCTCAATCGGGAGAAACTTATGAGATTTATTAACCCGAAGGTCGATTATGCCTTTAAAAAAATATTTGGTTCCGAACAAAGCAAAGAGATCTTAATCAGCTTTCTCAATGCCATCATTTATGATGGCGAGACAGTTATTCAATCCTTAACCATTCTTAACCCTTATAATCCCGGTCAGATACTCAGTTTAAAAGTAAGGATTCAGGTCTGTTTTTAGCTCATCAATCAGCCTGGGTGTACGAGCCTTTCCAAAGTAACGTGGGAAAGGAAATTCAGTCACATCGGCGAGTGCGCCCAGGCTCTTTTCCCCAAATAGGTCTTGCCTGAGACATGCCCTAAAGCTGGATTATTGCCATGGCTCAATTTCACGACTTTTTTGAAGTGACGTAAAAGATGGGCTAAACATTTCTGTTGTGCTTTGACCTTGTAGCCATTATAGGCACTGTAATCATCACTATTGATTACACCATCGAAGCTAGTTCCCAACTGTTGGATTAATTCAGCTCGTGAGCGGGTATCACCTGGGTGACCTGGTTGTCCTCCTGGCTTTCGTTTCGGTTTGTCGCTCTTTGCGCCAGCACTGTTGTCCCCACTACTGTTACTCTTGTCGCCAGCGCTCTTGTCCCTCGGCTGTTTTGGTTTTTCCGGTTTGAGAAGCAAGTCCGTTGAAGGGGGCTTTGAACTTGCTTGACTATCAAGTTTCTGGATAGCTTTGAGCCTATATATCTCTTGTTGCAATTTCTCAATTACGAGCTGTTGCTGCACGCCTTTAACCAACGAGTTCTTCGGTGGGCAACTGTTTGAGTTGGTTTGGGTCAAGCTGTAAGTTCATGGCAACAGCACTCACATACCTTATATTAAAGCAGATTCTGTGTTGAGTGAACACAGGCGTTGTCCTTTTCCTACTCAGAAAGCTTTCCCTGTGCCGAATAAAAAGGGGGCAAGCCGGGAGCCTCTCCGAAGCGGCTGTACTCAACCCATTCCTAGAAGGAGGCGAAGCCTTCCCCCCTCATCGGATTTCCACGCCACCTGAATCCTTACTTAATAATTAATTGAGTTTCTGGACTAAATGCTGATACATATACTAAAACATTTTGACATTTACTTTCATAATCA
>NZ_JBKHUP010000127.1:0-19278 GCF_046565525.1 Coleofasciculus sp.
CGGTAACTATCCGCTGCCCATCCGGGCTAAAATTGGCGCTTCTGACAGTACTCTGATGCCCTTTAAGTTCGGTAATCTGGTTGCCCTGGATATCCCACACCCGGGCGGTTTTATCATCAGAGGCGGTAACTATCCGCTGCCCATCCGGGCTAAAATTGGCGCTTCTGACAGTACTCTGATGCCCTTTAAGTTCGGTAATCAGGTTGCCCTGGATATCCCACACCCGGGCGGTTTTATCCCAAGAGGCGGTAACTATCCGCTGCCCATCCGGGCTAAAATTGGCGCTGTAGACAGTACCCTGATGCCCGGTAAGTTCGGTAATCTGGTTGCCCTGGATATCCCACACCCGGGCGGTATTATCCTCAGAGGCAGTGACAATCCGCTGTCCATCGGGGCTAAAATTGGCGCTGTAGACAGTACCCTGATGCCCGGTAAGTTCGGTAATCTGGTTGCCTTGGATATCCCACAACCGGGCGGTTTTATCCCAAGAGGCGGTAACTATCTGCTGCCCATCGGGGCTGAAATTGGCGCTGGTGACAGTATCCAGATACCCCTTAAGTTGGGTAATCAGGTTGCCCTGGATATCCCACACCCGGGCGGTTGTATCCCTAGAGGCGGTGACAATCCGCTGCCCATCGGGGCTAAAGTTGGCGCTGTAGACAGTACTCTGATGCCCTTTAAGTTGGGTAATCTGGTTGCCTTGGATATCCCACACCCGGGCGGTTTTATCATCAGAGGCGGTGACTATCCGCTGCCCATCGGGGCTAAAATTGACGCTGGTGACACCACCCTGATGCCCGTTCAGGTGAACTCGCTCCTGGATATTATTTTGAATCGTTTGCAACGCCAGGAGAGGGCTAGTGGCGGGATAGTCTTTCAGGGGGCGATTTTTAACGATTTTCTGTAAATCTTGTCCCGCTTCCATGGCAGAAATTAGGGCATTGAGCGGTTGATATTCAAATTCTTTGATAGCATTCGTCCCCTCTCGTTCCAGTCGGTTTCCCTCCTGGGCTTCTTTCTGAGCGATTTGCGCGGCTTCCTGGGCGGCTTTAGCTGCTTGTTGCGCCGCTTCAGCGTCTTGCAGGCGAGTTTCGGCTAATTGCACTTTTTCCTGTAATTGGGCTTGTTCCCGTCGTGCCTTTTCTACATTCTTCCGGGCAGTTTCAGCGGCTTGATTGGCGGCTTCATATTGCTGCTGTGCCTGATTTACTTTCGCTTGGGCGGTTTTCAGGTTTTGATTGGCGGCTTGCATTTGTTGCTGTGCCAGTTGCACCTGTTTCTGTGCCGCTTGGCGTTTGGCTTCTGCCTGTTTCTGTTTGGCTTCGGCGGCTTGGGTTTTGGTTTGAGCCTTTTCTAACTGGGTTTGAACTGTACCTAACTGCGTCTGGGCTTGTTTAACTTGTGTCTCTGCCTGATTTGCTTTCGTTTCGGCTTGTTTACTTTTCGTTTCAGCTTGCTTAATTTTGTTTTCGGCGGCGCTAACCTGATACTTCGCATCACCCACGGTGTATGTTGCCCATCCGCTCACGGATACGACAATCACCCCCGCCATGACTCCGGTTAAGGCTAATCCTGCCAAGGCGCGGCGTACTTGGCGATTGAGTCGCACTCTCGCCTGTTCGGTGCGTTCTAATTCTGCCTGGGTTAACTGACGCTGTGCTTCTGCTTGTCGGCGCTGTTTCCGTTCCTTCTCCAATTCAGCGATTAGTTCTTGTAATCGCGGTTCCTGCTGCTGGCGAATAAACGCGGCGAAATAATCATGAACTAACTGATACCGCTGTTCAGGATTTTCCGGTAATAGTAAGACTAAGCCAGATTTGACGAATATTTGTAACACCAAATCCAAGGAAGCACCAGTGGTAGGGTGGGCAATGCCCACCATCCCCTCCTCGTGTCGGGGAGGAGAAGTCTGAACCTCATCCGATTCTCCCATCTCCGCCCTCACATTCACCGCCAACGCCTGCAAATCCCGCTCAATTTCCGCCCGCGTTTTCAGGGGGCGAGTTCCCTTTTCATCCGTCAACAAATACAGCACCAACTCCGCCGCCTGCTGATTCTCTTCCCCACAATCTGCCACGACTTCATCTAAATAGCGCCGCACTAACACTTCCTTCGCCTGTTCCCCATACTGGCGATATTCGGCTAATCGGGTAATCTTCTCGGTTTGCAGTTGCGCCCCCACCACCTGCAATTCAATCGGGCGCACTTCCCCCACATCCCCGGCTAAATCCTGCACCAATGCTTCAATTAATGCCGCTTCTAGATGAAAACTCGACCGTTCCGTCAGCCGTTGAATGATTGATTGAGTATCGGCTGCGGAAAAATTCCCTAACCGATAGAGGATATTGCGACTGAGAATATCATTACCAATCACCTTCATACTGTCCAGGTAATTGCACTCTAATAAATAGTGCAAATAATCCTCCCGCAGGGAGAGAACCACTTTGACAGGGGAAATCTTCAGACATTGCCCGATAAACTCAAAAAAGCGCCGTCGTTCCCTGGCGTCGGGATAGACAAAGAAAAATTCTTCAAATTGGTCAAAAATCAGCACCGTCCGCAGATTCAACCGTTCTGTGTGTTGTAGGTATGGGATTGGGGATTGGGAAATTTCTCCCCCATCTTCTTCATGGGGATTGGGCGAAGCATTTGCGTTGGGATTTTGGCATAAAACCGAGACATCTGGGCGCAAATGCTTCGCCCCTACGAATTCCCCTACGAATGATGCGTCTGCTTCCCTATCTGCCAACGCCTCTGCCAATAACTGTGTCAATTCCTCTTGCCAATGGGAATACACCCGCATCGTTATCGGTAACGTATCTGACGTACCCATCACCTTCTGCTTCAAGGCTGGCACTAATCCCCCCTGCACCAGGGAACTTTTGCCTACGCCAGATTGCCCATGAATCACAATTAACTTACAGTCATTCCGCCCAATCCGCTCAATTAACCGTTCCACATCCAACTGACGCCCTGATGCGGCAATTTCGGGGGCAATCATCTCCCCAACTCCTGGCTGAGAATAGGCTGGACTTCCCGCCGTCGGTGCTAGCTTTGCCTCCCGTTGCGGCTGTATCCACGCCGCGCCGACAAATGCCCGTAAGCCATACTGCTGTTCTATCGATTGTCGGTTCAGTTTAATCTCAAAAGCCTGAACATAGCGCCGTTGCTGAAAATAACTCTGCTGCAACTGACTAAGAATGTCCAGATAAAGGGATGTGTTATACTCCGGACTACCTACGATTTGGGCGCGTTCTAAGTTCTCAATCGCCGCTTGGGGTTGATTTAGCTGAGAATACGCCTGTGCCAATGTGAACCGATACTGACTCTCGGCGTATGCCATCTGCCAGGGGGTGTCAGTCTCCCTTGAACTTACCGCTAAACAATCCAAAGCCTGCTGCGCCAAGTCCTGCGCCTTCTGCCAGTTGGCTTGTGCCAGGGCGACTTGGGCTAATAAGCCATAATCTTCGGCTAATTTATTGGACAGATTGGCTTTTTTGTGGTATGCAACTGCTTGTTCTGTCCGCCGTTGTAATTCCTGCCACTCCCCCAACCGTTTCAGAATCTGCCCTAAACTAGAGAGGGAATTGGCGACTAAATCGGGACGTTGGGCGGCTTCAAAGACAGCGAAACATTGCTGTACATACTGCCGCGCGGCTTGCCAATCGGGATGTTCTATCTCATCGATGGACGCGGCTTTTAAGGAATAGCCTATTGCCAATTCCTGCAACAGTTTCCCCTGGCGTTCTACCTGATTACAGTCTTGCCAAAGGGCGGCACTATTTTGATAATGAATTAACGCCCGGTCTAAATTTCGGTTAACTGGATGACCCGCCTGAATCGCACCGCGTAAGGTTTCCACGGTAGCGGCTAATTCTGGATTCCCTTGATAATCTGCCTCTGGCAATTCCTGCGTCGCTTGGTGAATTTCCCGACATTGGTCTAAACTTAGGCGTAAACTCCCGGCAAAAAACTTATCGACATTTTCCTTTAAAACCGCAATTAATTCCTGCCTAGGCATCAAAAAATGGGAACTAATCCCCCAACTTTCAAAATCTGGGGCATAAGTCAAGAAATCCTTTAATCCTTGGTCATTAATCCACAGTACCAAGGGAAAGGAAAAATGCTTACGAAACTCCTCCCGCACCTGATTGGTAGCACTCAAAAGCTGTCGGCTATTTCCCACCGCCTCCAACCCCAGTACCATCGCCGCGTCGGGTTTCTCGTCGCCTAATTCCGCCTGGATGCGGGCATAGAGTGTCCGTTCTGATGCCTTAATTTCTACCACCCGTATCTGTACAGAAGTTAAAGCCTGTAGCTCTTGGATGAGACGCGATCGCAGGTTCGATTAATTTCTGATTTATCGCATCCACAAGCTGATTTTTCTGTAGTCCAAGATACCGATTTAGTCGTTCTCGCAGTCTCGCATCACTTTTGGTGCGGGTGGTAATTTCGCCAATGCCAAAATAGAGGGAAAACTTATCGGCGTCTGACGCCATCCCTACATCCCCCAGAGAGTCCCCCAGTAGCTTCAGTCCCGGAATCTTCAACTTTATCCCTGTCACCTCAGAGTTTAACACCTCCAATGCCCCAGCCAGAAACTCTTTCAGCTTCCGGGGTTCAACCAGGGCAATATGGGTTAAACTTTGACTAACCTGGCGTGCGATCGCAAGAAGCACTTCCCCAATATCAACATCCGCCATTTCCAAGTCTTGGGAGGACTCAAAATACACCAGATGGAAACCCTCTTGTTCCAATTCCAGCTTGAGTCGCAATAACTCGGTGGACTTCCCACAGCCAATATGTCCGGTAAATAGGGAACAGGTGGGACTATCGGGCGAGAAGAAGGTAATATTACCCTTAAGCTCCTCAATAATCTTACCGCCGCGTACTTCCGAGAAATCGATATAAAGCTTCTGATCCTCTGGGTCTTGAGCAAGCAGAGGCTTCCCCGGATCAGTCGCCTTATAAAAATGGCGTAATAATTCGATGGTCATCGTTTTTAGCCCAAGTCAGGTCAGCCAGGGTCGTCAACGATAGTATAAGCTGCTTCTTGCGCGATCGCTTTAGCGTTTGAACACAACCGGGTATTCGTTTCTAGAACATCGGTTCAGTCGTCGAACCCTCAGCCACAAAATTTTTGTGCTTGTTACAATTATTTACTCAAAAATTTAGGCTTTGTTCCCCATTTTTAGAGACAAAATCTAAATTTTTGATTAAGATCTTGGTGTAACTTAAGAATATTTTTAGATTTCGGTAATTTTATGATAGTAGCAGAAAAAATACAATGGCGGTATGTCAGCCACAGCTCATCTCATTTAGCCTTATTATTTGCCGAAACCATGCAAACGGGACAAATTAGCTTTTCGGAGTGGTATGAGTTAATGACAGCGCCGTTAGAAGATGCATTGAGTCCTGAGGCTGAAGATGCTATTACCCGTTTAATTTATGGGGTACGCCACGGATTGATCCGAGTCCTCTAGTACCGCTACCTAGAAACTCATGTACCAGACGTGCTTTTGCAGCGTCTATAAACATGGCAATCAAAATGGCAAGTCTTCATCCTCCGGTGGAGTAATCGAGAGTCGCCAAATCTTATTATTCTCTTCTTCTACAGGTAATTCCTCCATGACCTCCCCTAACTTCTCTTGTAGAGATTTAGTCAATTGCACCGATAAATCTAACTCAATACCCAGTTTTTGGGTCACTTGTGCCAATTGATGAAAGGCTACTTTTTTGCTGGTGCGATTTTGACTGGATAAGCGAAAGCCATTGACGTTTTGCACCTTTTGCGCCTGCATCGCCGCTTTCAGCCGTTCCTTAATTTGTTGAATTTCCGTATCCAGTTGCTTCCAGCGATGCTCGATTTGTCGATATCGTAGGGTTAGGGCTTCAATATCTTCCGTGGCGGGGTCAGGTTGAGCCAGCTCTAACAAATGACGGTGAACCTGAGCCATATAGACGACATCCTTAGCCGCGTAATCGAGTTGGCGGGGTGAGAGGGGACGTTTCCTCCAGTCGCCTGTTTGTTCCGTTTTATCCACATGGGGACATATCCCAAAATATTCAGTTAAAGTTTTAAGCTGATAATTGGGGACAGGGAGGCGATAGTAGGGAATCGTTTTCGCCAGTTCTAGGGTACAGGTGACATTTTTTGCCTTGCGTTTACCCAAAAATTTCCGGTCATAGCTGGCGTTGTGAAAGACTTTCTCTATCGCCGGATTGTACATAATTTTAGCTATAAACTCATCGGCGAGTTCTGGCTGGTATAGCACATCGAGAATCGAGACACACTCACCCGTGAACTCATTCCCATCCGCCAAGACTTGAATTAAAGACAATTGGGGCGTATCGGTTTTGTAGTCAGCGACTTCCGTATCTAACCATAGGATAGAGGCTTGAGTGCAGCTTGCGATCGCACGGTCAATATCTTGGGTTTGAGTGAGGTATGGCATTAATGACATCCTGCTACAGCATTGTAGAAAATGCTGTATACCATCCTACACGCTAATGCTCCCCCAGCTCCCAGACGTGCCATGGCACGTCTGGAACAACCCCTGCTTTTAGCGCTTAAGTTGACACCAATGACGTCGGTGCGCCCCTACTTCGATTCCCGTTTCCCCCATCACCTATCACCAATTTCCAACTTTTCCCCCCGAATGGAATAATCCAACAACTCCATCGGATGCATCAAAAGCATCTCCTTCTCCTGCAAGTTTAAATGCTTCTTAATTTGCAGCGAACACCCCGGATTCGATGACGCAATTAACTCCGCCCCAGTATTCAACAAATTCTCAACCTTTTGCTGTCCCAACTCATCGGCTACTTCTGGTTGCAGCATATTATAAACCCCCGCACTACCACAACACAGCGCCGCATCGATGGGTTCGCGTAATGTTACCCCCGGAATTTTCCGCAATAACTGACGCGGTTGTAGGGAAATCTTTTGCCCATGTAACAAATGACAAGCATCCTGATACACCATTGTCAAAGGCTTATCTGTCAGAGGTGACAATTTAGCCGTCAACCCTACCTCAGCTAAAAATTGCTGCACGTCTCTCACCTTCCCCGCAAAGTCTTGCGCCTTCTGGCAATAAGCTGGATCATCTTCTAAAATATGCCCATATTCCTTCAACGTATGACCACAGCCTGCGGCATTTATAATCACATAATCAACACCCGTCCCCTCAAAACTATCAATCATCTGTCGCGCCAAGGCTTTAGCTTGTTCTGTTTGTCCCTGATGTTCGGGTAATGCGGCACAACACCCTTGAGTTTTGGGAATCACAACGTCACAACCATTCGCCGTTAATACCCGCACCGTCGCTTCATTAACCGGAGAGAAAAATAGCCGCTGTACACAACCCAAAATCACACCAACTCGATACCGCGTTTCCCCTTGCGCTGGAATCACATCAGGGAAGTTATCCTGAAAGGACTTTAAAGTAATTTGCGGTAAAATTGAATCCATTGCCGCTAAACGGGGGAATATCTGCTTTAGCAACCCCGTAGACTGGACTAGCTTCTGTAAACCCAATTTTTGATACAGATAAAGTGGCGCCAGGAAGGGGCGCAGGCGTCTCGGATAAGGAAACAGATTAAAGATTAGCGCTCTAATCATCCGATCAGATAAACTCCGAGGCTGATTTCGTTCTACCTGATGCCGTGTCGCTGAAATTAACTTATCATACTGTACCCCAGAGGGACAGGTAGTCACACAAGCCAAACAGCCTAAACAGGAATCAAAATGTTGCGTCGTCGCCTCTGCTAATGGTGCTTCACCGTTGTTAATCGCATCCATCAAATAAATCCGTCCCCTCGGCGAATCCATTTCTTTGCCAATCACTCGGTAACTGGGGCAAGTAGAGAGGCAAAATCCGCAGTGAACACAAGTATCGATTAAGGCTTGTTTAGGCGGATTTTTGGCATCAAAACCAGGGGATTGAGATTCATTTTGTTCCGTTTCTAACGGTGTAGTTTCTGCGCTTTCTTTAACAGAATCTGGTGTGGGAAATTTAAAGTCCGTTTGCATATTTTTTTAGGTAGATGTACAAAACTAATAGCTAATATTGAATGTTCCAGACGTGCCATGGTCGGTCTGGGCGGGTTTAGTCACATCCGGGTGCAAAAGAAAAGATAATAGTGAAACCCGCCCTTACATTCGTAAAAATCAGGTTCTATCGAAGGTTGTGAAGGGTCAAATCTGCTCCTGTGCCTTCTTTCAAATATCTCCCACAAATCGATTAGGACTTAAAATAGTTTTCGGATCAAACTTCTGTTTAATTTGGCGCATAATATCTAAAGCGTTGCCACTGTATCCCCAAACATCAAGCTGTTGCTTCAAACTAATTGGAGCCTCTAGTACCGTCAAAAAACCGCTGTGGGATTGGCAATGCTCTCGCATCTTTAAAATTGTCTCTGGTTTCACCGTTTCAGGTTTAAGCCGCAATTTTCCTAAGCCGCTGCCAACATGGATCAGCCCCAATCCCGTTCCAGAGGTTAGGGTATCGAGTACAGTTAAAGTCATTACTGCCGCCGTTGGTACTACTCCTATTTTGCAAGTAATCGCGGTGGATTGGGGCATTCCCCAGATTTGTTCTGGCAATGATTGCCATAGATGAGCTTCATCATTATCCTGATAAAGTGTGCCTGGTAATCCCAACTGCTGCCCAACCTCTAGCAAACGGGAGGACTGTTCCTGTACACTTTCAGTAACGCTTTGGAAGCGAACCATCAAGCCCATCCCTTGACCGATACCTAATTGTTTCACCAATTCAGGCGAGAGTAAGTCGGCGGCTGTAGGCGTTAGGGCGGACGCGAGTAGGGTTTTGGTAGTTGATGCGATCGCGTCAGCGTCTCCCGCCAGCACGAGTGTCCCTGATGCTTCTTGTACCGGATACAAGCGAAACGTCACTTCTGTTAAAATTCCTAGGGTGCCATACGCCCCCGTAAACAGTTTCATCAAGTCATAACCTGCCACATTTTTCACCACTCGTCCCCCGGCTTTGGCGAGTTGTCCATCACTGCGGACAAAGGAAACCCCCAAGAGCATATCCCGAACCCCACCATAGCGTTGTCGCCATGAGCCACTATCAGCGGTTGAAATAATTCCACCCAGGGTGGCGGCTTCCGGGTAGGCGGGTTCTAGAGGCAAAAATTGATTGGTTTTCAGCAGTATTGGCTGTAAATCTGCTAACTTCACACCCGTTTGCGCTGTTACTGTTAAGTCACCCACCGCATGATCAATCACCTGATTCAGGTTTTGGGTACTAATCACCAGGTCAATCGGTTTACCTACACCCGCCCACGCCAATTTGCTACCGTTCCCACAGGGGAGAACCCGCCAGTTATTGGTGTTGGCGCATTCGATCACCTGACAAAGCTGTTGGACAGTGCTAGGACATACTAGAGTGCTAGTAAGGGTTTCCCCGCCGTAAGCCTTCTGGATTCGCTCTTGCCATATCGGGGGTAGATTATCCCCCTGGTAGATGCCAGAGTCGCCCACAATAGGTGTTAGAGTTTGTGCGATCGCATTCATCTTTCTTCCCCCGTGGAAACCCCCGTTATACCCTTCAGGTTAACTGCGGGAGGAAACGGGGGATATTTTATGGGGGTCAATCCCCCTAAAATATCCAAATCACTGTATGTATGAATATCCATCTTTTTTGTGAATATGTTTGCAGTATCTGTGACTGATGCCCTGAACCAGTCCATCAGGTGTTGAGATATTGAAACTTCCAGTGGCACGAGTGGCTACTCGACCAACGTAAGTCCCAACCTTTTTCCCAGAAGTGACAATCGCTTTAACGATGTCACCTGTCTGAAAGCCTTTGTGGAATTTTGTTCTGTTGCAATAACGAATCGGGAATCCAAATTTGTTGGTGCGGCATTGCTGACGGGTTCCGTGACCTTTGGCAGCAATTAGCAACGGATTAACACCTGATGTGATTAACTGCTCTGGGGTTGATGCCCCTACACAAGCAGCATCCCAATAGTGGGTTTTGTCCAGTCCTCGAATGGTTCTGTTGTATTTGGTGCGACCACCAGTACCAACCTCAACAGGTAAGCCCGTTTTCTTGAGGTTTTCGTACAGATTCCATCGGGTTGCATTAACCGCCGCCGTATCAGCTAGAGGTCTTTTAGCTTGTGCCAAAATTCCTTTAAGCCGGTCAGGTTTGCCTTTGAGGAAGTCCCTGATATCCTGGTTGCCCTTTTTCTGATTGCAGGGTGTACAGGCTAAACACAGGTTGCTGATACGGTTAGAACCTCCTTTTGAGCGAGGCTGAATATGCTCTATTTCCAGCTTGGTGTCTTTTGCCCCGCAGTAGGCACAGGTTCTATTCCATTTTTCGAGTAAGAACTCACGGATTTCGTAACCGAAGAGTGTACCTTGCTGGTAGCCAATTCCGCTAATTTCAGCATCCTGCATCTGCTGAGTATCAAACCTGACCAGTTCTTCAGAGATGGTGGTAATTTGACACAGTGATGATAGGCGCTTGACCCAAGTCAGGATGTTGGCAGCACGACTACTTAAAGATGGTGGCAACCAACCTTTTAGACGGGTGCGGTTAAGGAAACGAGGTTTACGATAACGGGTTTTGCGGTTACGGCGTGAGCGTCGTAACTGACGACGTGAAGTCAAAGACTCCCGAATTTGAAACCCACGATGCTGCAACTCGGCTACCCAAACCACTTCGCCTGTAGTGTCGTTGACTAATGCTAGTCCAGTAGTTTTCGCTCCGGGGTCGATTTTGACTCGGAGTGGTTCAATTTTGGGGTTTGACACCTCCTGTTTAAGTATCAAAGTAAAGGGGTAGTGTCGGAAAACCCCAGCTTTCCCCTGAGACAACAGTATTCTTGCCCTTCCTGGATGGATGGGATTGAGAGGCTGTTTGTTGGTGTCTAAGACAAAAACTTTACTCACGAGTGAGTCTCCTTGCGGGTAATGTTAGCCTTGGCAATGTTACGAAAGCTTGTTGGGTTTACGACACTGACTTCGACCCGATATGTCTGTTTAATCGCAAACGATAGAGCTAAAAACTGGCTACGCATTCTTAGGTATCTTGATTTTCGTAACGTAGTGAATTAACACTCAGCCTGGTAAACTCTGGGCTTTTTTAAAAGCCCCCACCATAGCTGTACTCAGCTTGGTGGCGGGTAGTTTACACTAATGTTTGTAGTTGCGCTGTCTTCGCCATAAGCATTTCTTGTGGGCAATGCCCACCCTACTCCTGCTTCCCCTGCTTCCCTAGAAGGGCGGGTTTATTTAAGTTATCAGTTGTTGCCATAAGTTATCTGTAAAACCCGCCCCTACATTCCCTGCTTCCCCTGCTTCATCCTTCAATCAATGATGAGGACGCACCCCATAATGGCGGTAACGTCGGTAATCCCGCAAAATCTGGTCATGATCGAAGCAAAGATTCGAGGGAATATCCCATAAATTGAAAATATCCAGATTTTTGGCATCATCAGCGGCTTGGGGTTCGCCCGTGGCGGTAGCGAGAAACACAATACTGAGGGTATGCTTACGTGGATCGCGATCAGGCGCCGAATAGACGTGAAACTGCTCAATTAACTCAACCTGTAAGCCAATCTCTTCTTTGGCTTCTCGAACCGCCGCTGTTTCCACCGATTCCCCATAATCGACAAAGCCACCAGGAATTGCCCAGCCGAGGGGTGGGTTTTGGCGTTCGATGAGAATAATTGGTCGGGAGGGTCGATCTATGAGTTCGACAATGATATCGACTGTGGGAAAGGGATTTCGGTAAGTCACAAGTCAAGTTTATGTAACGGGTAGCGATCGCGGTGGTTGACACTCCTCAGCCTAAAGGCATGAGGATTCTTCTTTCATCGAGCGCTCTTACTATGAAACAGGGGTTCTATTTCATACCAGAGGAGGATCTCTCCAGAAGCGTTTTGCTCCATTGCAGAAGCTAGTTACGATATGCCCTACCGTACTATTGAAAACAAGAAAAAATGTGTTTTCTGGTACTTGGGGCTTAGACTTTTTACCTGTACAAGCATTCCTGTACAGAACCCGAATAGCCTAGTTTTCAAGGTGCGATGCCTCTCGGCTCTGGGTTTTTATAGAGGTTAAACACCCTTTCCTCGAAGTTAATTTTAACACAAAGTCGTCCTAGAAGAACGAGGCTTTAGACCCAATTTTCCGGTAAGTTATTTTCAGAATACCTCTATTGGCAGACTCAAATCTACCACGAAGGCTCTTTTTTAACGCCTGCCTAGCGTGCTAATGTCGATAGGACTTGTTTTGCTGTACTATGGTCTATTTCTATGCAGATTCCTAGATCGAGTGGTATTTTGCTACATCCCACTTGCTTCCCCAGTCCTTATGGAATTGGTGACTTAGGGTCACAGGCTTACCAATTTATTGATTTTTTGGCGGGTAGTGATCAGCGATTTTGGCAGATCTTGCCCGTTGGACCCACGGGGTTCGGTAACTCGCCCTATATGTCTTACTCAGCCATGGCGGGAAATCCGATGCTGATTAGCCCAGAACAACTCCAAATGAAGGGGCTACTAACGGATGAAGATCTCGCTCATCTGCCCGAGTTTACCCCGGATTCTATCGATTTTGAGCGAGTCGCTTCCCTGAAAAAATCGCTACTGCTCAAAGCCTGCGATCGCTTTAAGCGGGAAGTGTCATCGGAACAACAGGATGAATTTGATAAATTTTGTCAGCGTCACGCCTACTGGTTAGATGATTATGCCTTATTTATGGCACTCCACAACACCTTTGACGATGCCAGTTGGCATTTGTGGGAGCCAGACATTGCCAAAGCCGAACCGGAGGCGGTGAAGAAGTGGCGAGAACGGTTAAGTGATCGCATTTATTACCAAAAGTACCTCCAGTTTGAATTTTTCCGCCAGTGGTCGTGGTTGAAGCAGTATGCCAATGACCGCAATATCCAGATCATTGGGGATATCCCGATTTATGTCGCCCATAATAGCGCCGATGTCTGGTCAAACCGAGAACTGTTTGCCATTGATGAGGAAACGGGCGAAGCCTCTCTAATGGCGGGTGTTCCCCCCGACTATTTCAGTGAAACGGGTCAATTGTGGGGGAACCCGATTTACGAGTGGGAACTGATGGAAAAAAATAACTATCAGTGGTGGATCAAGCGTCTGAAGATGATGTTTGAGTACGTCGATGTGCTGCGAATTGATCATTTTCGCGGATTTGAAGCCTATTGGGAGGTGTCCCAAGGTGAAGAAACTGCCATGAATGGGCGCTGGGTCAAAGGACCTGGAGCTAAATTTTTCAAAGTTCTCAAGCGAGAATTAGAAGGGTTGCCGATTATTGCTGAAGATCTAGGCTTGATTACGCCAGAAGTTGAAGCATTGCGGGATCAATTTGGGTTTCCGGGGATGAAGATTTTGCATTTTGCCTTTAGTGGAGAGCCAGATAATTTTTACTTACCCTTTAATTTGGAGCGAAACTGTCTGATTTATACCGGGACTCATGATAATAACACGACAATCGGCTGGTTTAAACAGCTTGGTGACGATGAACAAGAAAATGTGATTCGTTACTTAGGGGAGTTAAGTTCCCAAGGCATCCATTGGGATTTAATCCGGTTAGCCTACAGCAGTGTCGCTAATCTCGCCATGATTCCCTTGCAAGATTTCTTGGGTTTGGGTGCAGATGCTCAGATGAACCGTCCCAGTACATCCGAGGGAAACTGGCAATGGCGCTATCGAGCCGAGGCATTAACCGAGCAACTGCGCGATCGCATCAAAACCCTGACTTATACTTATGGTCGGACACCTAATGGGTCTTGATGTCAAGAGCGAGGATTAGCCGCAAAGGTCATTTCCTCAACCGCACCGGGGGCGCCCATTTGTTTAGCACTTTGGTCATTAAACTCCACTAGGACGCCTCCGGCATTACCCGCCCGGACAATCAGTTGTTCATCCGCCACCCAAGTCCGCTGGGTTCCTTCGGGCAAGACGCCTTCAAATTCGGTTTTACCATCCACAACGACTCGAATCCAAGACTGAGCCTTCAGGGTGACACCCACCTGCACCGGTTTGCCATCTTGGCTAGCATGACTGACTTGCGCCGATTGGCTAGCATCGAGTGACTGTTTAGGTGGTATGGGTTGTGTATTTTTCGGTGTAGGGAACTGCTGGGCAGAAGGGATATTTTCAACTTCAATCACTTGGACTGCCGAGCGATTCAGAATGTACGATAAACCACTAACCGAACTAATCACCAACAGAATATAGAACAGGTAGAGATGAAGCGGTCGCAATTGAGCGGCGGGTAAATATTGCCAGCGGGGTTTCATCAACACGACACCCGCACCGGCTGGAAAAGCACGGGCAAATTCGGCGCCGTCGAGTTCCAGGGCTTCGGCAAATCGCCGGAGAAAGCCTTGAATGTAGACGGGTTCTGGCAACAGGTCAAGCCTGCCTTCTTCAATCGCCTGTAAAAGCCGTGCCTGAATCCGTGTTTGAGCTGCCACTTCCTCTAAGGTAATCGACTTCTCAAGCCGACACTGGCGCAGGCGGGCGCCTAGAACTTCTAGCTTCTCAACTTGTTCCTGCTGCAAATTCCTCGTATTCTCCTTCATACACGGTACTCCTTGATATCTGCTGGCACGTTTTAGTAGTGGTTAGTGAACTCGGTTGTGGAGGAAGCTAATTTCAAATTCTTCAAGATAACGGTAGTGCCCACTGAGCAGTATTGGTTCACCTGGTCGTTGTAATTGAATCGGACCAATTGCCGTGCGGTGCAGATGGATTACTGGATAGCCTAGCAGGTCAGCAACTCGACGAATTTGACGGTTTCTTCCTTCTGTCAAGACAATTTTAAGAAGTGTTTTTGACTGTTGCTGCTTAAGGACTCGAACTTGAGCAGGTAAAGTGGTTCTACCCGATAAGTCCACACCCTGACGCCAAGCTGAGAGGATTGATTCAGAGGGATGACCCTTGACCCAAACCTGGTATGTCTTGGGAACGTGATGGCGAGGATGAGTTAGTTCATTGGTGAGCGTTCCGTCATTGGTAAGAAGTAATGCTCCTGTAGAGTCCATGTCCAGCCGTCCCACTGGATGGATTCCCTGACCTTCTCTAATGGTTCTGGGGAGTAAATCAAGAACTGTTTTACGTTTCGGATTACACGCCCGATCATTGCGACAAGTAGAGATTATACCCACGGGTTTATTGAGCAAAAGATAAATGGCATGAGGACGATTACTCGGTTTGAGATGTTGACCATTAACTTCGATCAAATCCGTTTCCGGATTAGCTTTTTGTCCTAACTGCACCACAGTGCCATTTAGCCGAACTTGTCCGGCTATGATCATTTTCTCAGCTTGACGACGTGAGGCAATACCCCACTGCGAAAGAATTTTTTGTAATCTTTCCTCCATGGCTTGACTACCTGTGTAAGCTAGTGCGTCTAGACCCAGACTGTGCTGGTCAAGAGTCGATCTCCATCCCTATGGTAATTTTTCCAGCTCCGGCAGGGGTTTTGTTTGAACATCTCCTGCTTTAAGGTTGCTGGAGGGATACGTCTGCTCCTGGCACTGACCAGAATAGACTATGTACAAATATTACAAGAATGGGGATAATTGCAAGCATTCAGTTTTTTCACCCGCTCATTGCCCGGTTCGAGTTATACCACAGTTGTGTCAGAATACAGGATTGACCCGGAATTTTTGGCAATGGGCGTGAATAAATCACAAGCTGGAACAGACAAAGGCAGCCGGATGATCAGTACGGTGGTGTCACCTGCGGTACAGTTATGGCTGCGATCGCAGGTGGAGACCGTGGAGACACTGCACTTTAAGCTGATGGGTCGCGATCGCGAAATTCTTCGGGGACACATTCCCACGGTGTCTATTGCGGCTCGTCGTGCTGTCTATCAAGGATTACACCTGTCGCAGCTCCAGCTAGATGGTACCAATATTCGCTTCAATCTCACTCAGGTGTTTAAAGGCAAACCTCTACGCCTCCTAGAACCTTTACCAGTCGCGGGTCAACTCGTACTGCAAGAGAATGACCTGCAAGCGTCTCTGGGCGCTCCTTTATTATCAAATGCTTTAACGGATTTACTGAATACATTTATTAAATCTTATAATCGACCGGATCAGTATCCACCCCTGGGTGAGTCTAAAATGAACTGGCAGCAGATTACCCTTGATGGGGAGCGACTAACCCTCAAGGGAACACTGATGCACCATCCGACGAGAGAAACCTCCATTGTGATTAATGCGGGCATTCAACTGGCGACACCTCAACAACTGCGACTCCACCCCCTCCAGATTCAAATTAACGCTCAACAGCCTCCGATAACGTTAGAACATTTCACGATTGATTTAGGCTCAGAGGTTGATCTAAAAGAAATAACTCTAACTCCAGGACAATTAATTTGTCGCGGCTGTATCAAAATCATACCTTAATGGGTGGAGTCGATTTCATCCTTGAGAGTGTTGGGATCAACTGGAAAATTGTTTTACTCTCAAAGAAGCTATGGGGCTGTTAAACTTGACAGGAATTGCCGTACAGGTATATCGATCCCGAAAGTCAGGATTCAGTCACCCGTACAGCATTGGGTAGTGGTTGCGAGAAAAGTTATTGTGAAAGTTGATACTAAACCTTCCATCCGATTGGTTGAAGATGCCACCAAAGAACTAGTAGATTGGGCGGCGACTATTGAGCATTCAGACGCCACCTATTTTGAAAAAGCTCAAGTCATAGCCAAACGCTTGGGGGCGCATTACCGTCCCGATGGGTTAACCGAAATTGGCTTCTGGACACCCCGGTTATTAGCGCAGGTGATGCGGAAGATGGAAATCTATCTGGAAGTCTTAACCCCCCTTGCTCCGATTGATTGTCGGGCGGCTGAGCAAACCGTCACATTTCGCCGCGATCGCTTATTCTTACAACAAGAAGGTGAATACCATTGGGGTGTCGTCGCCGGGATGTGCCCCGGAAACCGGGAGCAAATGGGATCGTTTTACTGGCTGCGCTTTGTCGATCAGCAAGGGAAACTACAAGCGATTCGGGATACGATTCCCTATTCGATGCCCTACGGCGTGTTCGGACCGGCTGAACTGTATGACATAGCAAGTTTACAGCAACAACGAGCCGATCTCGATTACTTCAAAGCCACCAGTGTCCAGTCTGATCCCCTAGCCCTTCCTCGCGTCCCAGCACCTCGGAACATTTTACAGCTACATGTTGGCACAGCCTCTAAAGAGGGAACAGTTGAAGGGTTAACCCGTGTTTATCGCCAAATTGCTAGTAAATTAGCCGGACATCTCCCCTTAACCCCAGCCGAAGAAAACTATGTGGGTTATAATGCCATTCAGCTACTCCCCATGGAACCCACGATTGAGTATCGAGATGAATACAGTCCAGAAAGTGAATTTTTTGTCTGTACGGCTGAAGAGGGAGATGATCTGCAAATTAAACTGAGAAAACCCCATACCCAGGATTGGGGTTATGACGTACCAATTTTGGGATCGAGTGCTACAAATGCAGCGCTTTTGGGTAGCTTGCGTCCCGATGAATTGGTAGACTTTATCGCTACCCTGCATAATTTTCCCACAGGTCCGATTCAAATTATCTATGACCTCGTTTATGGTCATGCAGATAACCAATCGGAGTTACTCCTGCATCGCCAGTTTCTCAAAGGACCGAATATGTACGGTCAAGACTTAAACCACCAGTTACCCACAGTACGGGCGATCTTTTTGGAAATGCAGCGGCGTAAAATTAACACGGGAGCCGATGGGATTCGCATTGATGGGGGTCAGGATTTCCGCTTCTTTAATCCTTTGTCTGGACTGGTGGAATATGATGACGCCTATCTGCTGGCGATGAGTGATGTGGTTCAGGATATTGAGGGGCATCAACGACTATTATTCACCATTTTTGAAGATGGTCGTCCCTGGCCCGCTGAAGGGTGGGAAGAGATCTCGACCTATCGTGAATTAATTCATCTTAAACCAGACTCCTACCAATGGGGACCCCTGATTTTTGCCCATAACACCCCAGCCTTAGAAAAATTTTGGGATCGCAAATGGCGCCGGGTTTGTGAGGTGATCTTTGAAGGTGATCATTGGATCACCGGTTGTGGGAATCATGATACCGTGCGGCGAGGCAATCAAATCCCCCTAGAGGCTCCAATTAATTGGAATTTAGGCACTACGTTGCCAGAGGTGTTAAAAAATGCTTATGATAACCCGGCGGTAACGCTTTGGGTGTATGGGTTTAGTCCGGGGTTACCCATGGACTTTATCAATGCGACAATGCACGCCCCTTGGATGTTTTTCCGCAATACCGATGAACGCTATGGTGTCAAGGTGGTTTCTGAGGAAATTGGGTTCTTGGATTGGCAAGTGACGCCAGAACTCTATGAGACACCAGAGAGTTTTAGTCGGTTGAAGTCTTTGGGATTTAGCCAGCTAGAGGAATTGCGGGAGTTTGGCAGGGCGCTGCAAGTTGCCATGCTTGAAAAGGACTATAATCTAGCCGAAGTGGTTCAAGCTTGCCAGTTTTGTTTGGGAGAAAATACGGATCAGTGTGATATTGAGCCGCTCAAAAAGTTGAATAAACCAGAAATGGTGAGTTTCTTGAAAGGGTTAACCATTGAAAAGCTCAAGGCATTTGCTTTGATGTTTATGGAAGACTGTTATGAACTGTGTAATGTCTCCCACTATGAGGACAAGCTTGATCAAGCAAGAACTGAGTATAACCTTAACCTGCGTCGTTTCCGCCATGCTCATCCTTGGTTAGCTCACAATTTAGCCGGAATTGATCGATTCAATAAAATCTCTGATGAGGAACGGACGGTTTATTATGGGGTTCGCAGTAATCCTGATGATCATGAGGAACAAATCGCCATGGTAGCGCACATGGGTGGAGAACCGATGACGGTTACCGTGGGAGACTGGCTGCAATTGGATATGAGTGAATGGCAAGTCGCGATCGCGTCTCCGGGTTTGGATAGTGGCGATCCCTTGGCAGATTTGCGCTGCTTTGAGTTAGCTGATTCTCAAGCGGTGCTGTTAAAGCGAGTGGTTGACTTCTCCCCCGGTTGAAACGCGGGGGATTCTAAGAGGATACTGCGGGACGGGCTAAAGCCGCGTCATGAAAGTTTTATCTTCTTAGAGTTCCAGAGGAGAACTCTGGATGGCGCAGTCAAAAACGCCCTACTGACCTTGGCTAGATCAAGACCTAGCTGTATCTCTACTTTGCGGAGGATATTGGCAGCACCGTTAGCATCGGCGTTGACAAATTCTCCAT
>NZ_JBKHUP010000128.1:0-19232 GCF_046565525.1 Coleofasciculus sp.
ACGGCGCGACTTTCAAGTAACACAGATGCGACTGTTCGCGTCACCTTAACTGAATAAACACCAAAAGCGCTCTCCCATAAAGGGGGGGCGCTTTTTGGTGTTTATCATCCTGGAGCGCAAGAATACCCTCAAACTCCCCGATTAAGATAGAAAAATGAAGCCCACATTTCGCTTTTTTACTTTATCGCGATCGGGGGATTGCGGGATTGCGTTTTTTTTAGCCGTGTCGCAAACGGGGACGGCTTTTGTGTTTGGCTTGCTGAAAGGACGCGATCGCTATGCCTCTAATCGCTAATTCACTTAACAAAGCTGGACAATTAATACATACTGAGCTAGGCTAATTACCATGGCAAAGTATGTAAAACCTAATGAAGCAGCTAACACTCTGGGGGTTTGTCTGCGAACCCTCAGAAGATGGGAACAACTTGGAAAAATTAAAACGGTCAGAACGCCGTCGGGTCAAAGGCGCTACGATCTCGAAACCTTCATCAAAAAAGAATCCTCGCCAACAGGAGGACGCACCACTGTTATCTATGCTCGCGTTTCGACAAGACCACAAAGAGCAGACCTTGATCGACAAGTTGAACGACTATCAGCACTCTACCCTGGCGCTGAAATTGTTAAGGAAGTGGCAGGAGGACTCAATCTTAGGAGGAAAGGACTCGTCACCCTTTTGGGACGAGTTCTGCGAGGCGATATCGAGACTATTGTGGTTGCCCACAAAGACAGACTGGCAAGATTCGGCTTTGATATCATCGAATGGATATGCGAACAGTTTGAGTGCAAAATCGTGGTTCTCAACCAAGTTAGTCTCTCTCCCCACGCCGAATTGGTACAAGATATCGTCGCAATTCTCCACAGCTTTTCAAGTCGTCTCTACTCCATCCGAAGAATCGAAAACCAAATCAAGCAAGAGCTACAAGCAGAAATCCAGACACCAGAAAAAGGGTAGAAAGCCAAACAAAACGTTGAAGATTAGGGTGTATCCGGAACCCGAATTGCAGAAGAAATGGAAGTCTTGGTTAGCGGCGACGCGGTATGTATACAATAAAGCGCTCGCCGCTTTAAAAGACGGTGAAAAAATAACTAGTGCATATTCTTTAAGGGATTATGTAAATGGGTTAAGCTTGCCGGACTGGGTAGCCTCAGCACCATCTCATCCTAAAGAAAACGCAATCTTTGACGCTTGGGACGCTTGGTGGCAAGCAACATCTGCAGGAGGTGAAGCCAGCTTTAGAAGCTGTCGTCAATTGTCTCAAGCCATCAAATTTCACAAGGTAAATTTCAAGAGAAAAACATGGTTTCCGTCTTTGACTAAGGGCTTAAGCTTTAAAGCATCTGAACCAATACCAGAGCAAGTGGAGTTGGCAACGCAACTTGTCAGAGATAGAAAAAGATGGTTTGCTTGTATTCCGGTAATCGAAGAGATTGAACCGAGAATTCTCGACAAGGTAATCGCGCTCGATCCGGGTGTGCGAACGTTTTTGACTGGCTATGATGGAGACTCATTTGTCGAGTTTGGTAAGGCAGACATTGGACGCATCCAAAGATTGTGTTCTCACCTTGACAAACTCATGGGACGTGCAGCTCTAGCTAGCAGAAAACAAAAGCGCTCTTACAAAAGAGCAGCCACAAGGCTGAGAATCAGAATCCGCAATTTAGTTGACGAATGCCACAAACAAGTAGCCAACTACCTAACCCGTCAATACAAAGTCATCCTTCTGCCTAGGTTTGAGACATCTCAAATGGTGGTTAAGTCCAAACGCAAGCTGCATACAAAAACAGCTAGACAAATGTTGACTTGGGGACACTACCGTTTTGAGTGCCATCTTAAACAATCGGCAAACAAGCGTGGTGTTGTGGTGATTGATGTCAATGAATCGTACACCTCAAAAACTTGTACAAAATGTGGATTCAATCACAACAAGCTAGGCGGCTCTAAAACATTTAAATGCCCCAACTGTAGTCATGAACATGACAGAGATTGGGGCGGCGCTCGGAACATTATGATCCGGGCTTTGAGGGACGGCTCCTTTGCTTTAGCTATTAATAGTCAAAGCATCGCTATCGCGTATGCCCCGTTTGTTCAGGGTTGTACAGCGTAACACCGTCAGCACGAGCATTAGGACCAAGTATTTTTCAGATTACAAGCCCTCGCTTTCAGCGAGGATTAATGACTGGAAGCATAATCTTGCCTCCGGATTGACCTATAGAAGTTCTGTATCAAGTAGTTGAAGTCCTCTCTCGGCGTCAACTACTGCACACTTACCCTTCGGGTACAGTGTGGGCTGAGAATTTAACCTGTGGACATTGCGGAAAACGGGGTGGCATTTCATAACGCGGTATTTTATCACAAGACTCAAGACTCCAACTAATGAAACGCTTTCTTCGCAAGGCACTGACCCATCTACCTTTGAGTAATCGAAATTCACACCGACACAACCGTCGCTTTACTCAACTCAAACTCCCCTCAACACCAAAAAACCGCTTCCAGCGAAAATATCTAATCCTACTGTTATTACTCGGCTTCACGTTTCCCCTTGCCTTGACCACTACCTTGGCTCAGGCTCAGAGTAATGCCCCAGCTTCCCCCGCGATCACCCCCTCGACTGAGACGTATCGGGAAGGCGCGGTTGATGAGAAGAAAGAACGCTCCAGCCAAGAGTTTGATCTACCATCACCGCACAATCAAGCGCCACAAGTTAAGGCAGCGCCCCAAGGCGACCCTTATGTCTTAGAATTCAACCGTAGCCCAGTCGTCGGCTCTCGCTTCAGCTTGCGGGGTATCTATGACGAAGCACGGCTGGGATTTACCCGTCCCCGCCAATGGAAGATCAAATCCGTCAAGGCCCTGATCCGCTATCGCCATTCCCCGGCTCTCTATGCCACCCGCTCCAATCTGACTGTAATGATTAACGGGGCGACCATTGGCAGTATTCCACTCAGCCAAGAGGAGGGCGAAATTGGCAATGCGGTATTTGATGTGCCGCTATCACAACTCCAGAACTATAACCAAATTACCATTGCCGCGCTGCAAAATAATTCTCCCACTTGTACCCAAGACCCCTACGACCCTTCCCTGTGGACAGAGATTCTGCCTGATTCTAAAATCACCTTTGACTACGACCCCCAACCTATTGCCCTAGACTTTAATCGCTATCCCTACCCAATCTTTGACGAACTCAGCTTAGAACCCAATCAGATTACTTACCTTTTACCGTCTAAAGTTGACCAGACGTGGCTGACGGCAACCAGTCGCTTCCAAGCTTCCTTAGGTCGGCTCGCTGATTACCGCCGCCTGAATACTCGCCTGGTTAAAACGGTTAACGATGTAAAGTTAACTGAACAGTTAGTCATTATTGGTACTCCAGAACAGCAAAGCGCCTTGAAGTCCCTGGCTTTGCCCATGCCGATTAAGGATAATCAAATTCTGGATGAAAAGGAGAAAGCTTTACCGCCCGATGTTGGGGTGTTGATGCTCTCGACTACCCCAGAGGATGTCGCCCCGGTGCTAGTGGCAACGGGTAATAGCGAAGAAGGGGTGAAGAAAGCCATCCAGTTTTTGGTGCAGTCCAAAGACCAAAAGATTGGTACAGGTCAAACTATTTTAGTGAAAGACCTGGATGCTGTGCCTTCAGAGCCGCCCCGTGATTGGCCCGGCTATTTGCCCCTGGCAGAGGAATTTGAACTGTCTGACCTGACAAACCGCAATGGTCAGCCTTTTGAAGATATAACCGTTCGGGGTTCGGATTCACCACCCATTGAATTTGACTTTCGGGCATTACCCGATGACCAATTTGGGTCAGGGAACTCCATGACTCTGGTTTACAGCTATGGACCGCAAATTAATGCCAAAACGTCCTTAGTGGAAGTGAAGCTAGATGATGTCGCCCTGATTGGCAAACGGCTCACGTCCATCAATGGTGGCACTCGCGAGACACTGAAAATTGACCTGCCTGGAGACCGAATCAAACCTACCTCAAAAATCCAGGTCGATTTCCGTCTGGATGCGCGGGAACGGCGTTCCTGTAGCAAGGTAACCGACCAACAGCTCTGGGGTACATTGCATAACGATACCAGTTTTAAACTTAACCGGACAACGTCTGTCCAACTCCCTGACCTAAAACTGCTCACCTTCGGTTACCCCTTTGCCGCACCTCAGGATTTGTCCCAGATGGCAATAGTTCTGCCCAAGACTCCCTCAAAAGGCGATGTGATGACGGCGTTGGAATTTAGTGCCAGATTGGGACGATTGACCAAGGCAGAATCGGTTCAATTTACCGTTTACACCGCCGATATGTTGCCACAAGAGGTGCGTGAAGAATACCATCTAGTAGGGGTTGGCATCGAAAAGGATTTTCCTTTCCCAGAGGTTTTCGCAGCAGGTGGCTTTGAACTGAGGGACGCTCTGACGCGCCAGTTAGACGAAAGCGAGATTCAGGCGTCTCCCGATGATGATGGCGTTGTCAAGGAAATTATTTCTCCTTGGAATGACGAACGGGTGCTATTGGCTCTTGCTGCTCAAACGGACAAAGGTCTTGAACAAGTGCAGGATTTGTTGCACAACGATCCTTTATTCTTCCAAATTCAGGATGATACTGTCCTGATTAGTGCCAATTCTGAAGGAGCTGATGCTTATAGCCCAAATGCCTACAACCTTGATTTTTTCAAGCAACAACCGCTTGTAAGTGTGGAAAAAACGCCGCTGCCCAACCGAGTTCTCCGACTGTTGGGGACAAGTTGGTTCCTGTTGGGACCGGCTCTGGTGGCAGCAACGCTGATCCTTTACGCCCTTGTTCAGCTCTATCTCAAGCGGGTTGCTGGTCAGGAGAAATAATGGGGTTTGTCCTGAAGGGCTCTTAAGAACGCTTGAAAAGCGGAGACTGGGTGTAGGGTGTGGGGTGTGGGAAAAATCTCAGCACTATTACAGTAGATTGAGACCCTCGCTCAGTTGTTTGTATTTTTGTCCATAACTAATAACCAATGACTAATAACCCATAACCAATGACTAATTCCTAAGGACTAATTCCCGATGACGAGTCCATCCTCAAAAAGTAAGTCGAAGCTCAGTCGTACACGCTTTTGGATTTCGCCACAACAGCGTGAACAATTAACCCATTGGCTGGTAGACCACCTGCCCAACTGCTTTGACCGGATTTTCCAGTGGCTTTCCAACAATCAGATCCTTTTACTAATTGGGTCACTGGTGTTATTGCTCCATCCCTTAATCACGGCTCGTCCGGCAATCTGGCAACAAGCCTTGGTCGCTGCCTTTCTTCTGGTGGTGGGTCGTTTTGCCCTACAGATGGAAGGACAAAAGCCTACTAAAAAAAAGAGTGAGTATATTCATTTATTTTTAGTGTTACTGAGTCTAGTCACCACGGTGCGCTATCTCTATTACCGCGTCAACTATACCCTGAATCTGGATGACTGGATCAATGGCATATTCAGTTTATTGTTATTTGTGGCGGAACTTTATGCCATTGCCACACTGGTTCTCGCTTATTTTCAAACACTCAAAATCAAAGACCGCCAACCCGTTGACCTTTCCCTGTATCCCGAAGATCAGTGGCCCAGTGTTGATATTTATATTCCTACTTATAACGAAGATGTCGAAATTGTCCGCAAAACGACGCTGTGCGCCCTCGCCATTGACTATCCAGCGGACAAAAAAAGGGTGTATGTTTTAGATGATGGCAGAGCCGAAAAGTATAAAGCCCGTCGCGCCGAGTTATACAAAACCTGTGAAGAACTAGGCGCAATTATGTTGACGCGGGATAATAATGACCATGCCAAAGCGGGGAATATTAACACGGCGTTTCGCCGGACAAAGGGCGATTTGGTGTTAATTCTTGATTGTGACCACATGCCCGTCAAACATTTTTTGAAGCATACGATCGGCTTCTTTTTTGATCCCCAGGTGGCTTTTGTCCAGACGCCTCACTGGTTCTATAACCCTGACCCGTTTGAGCGAAATTTGCTCACTAAGGGTAAGATTCCGGTGGGGAACGAATTGTTTTATAAGGTACTGCAAAAAGGGAATGACTTTTGGAATGCGGCGTTTTTTTGTGGTTCAGCGGCGGTAATTCGCAAAGAGTACGCGCTGCAAATCGGTGGGATTGCTACAGAAACGGTGACGGAGGACTGTCACACGGCATTCCGGCTGCATTCGCTGGGGTATAAGTCTTTCTACTACGACAAAATTATGGTCGCAGGTTTAGCGCCGGAGAAATTTTCGGCTTATGTGGGTCAACAAGTGCGTTGGGCGCGGGGTATGGCTCAGATTCTGCGCTTGGAGAATCCGCTAATCAACCCGAAACTGAATTTGACGATTCCCCAGCGGATTTGT
Organism: Coleofasciculus sp.; assembly: GCF_046565525.1. Classification (NCBI taxonomy): domain Bacteria; kingdom Bacillati; phylum Cyanobacteriota; class Cyanophyceae; order Coleofasciculales; family Coleofasciculaceae; genus Coleofasciculus; species Coleofasciculus sp. The sequence continues at coordinate 6,350 of NZ_JBKHUP010000128.1, forward strand.
TATTTCAGTGCCACATCGCACTTTTTCTATGGCTATCCTCGCCTGATGTATGCTCTGGCGCCGCCGCTATTTTTATTGTTTGGGATTAACTCGGTTAAAGGTTTGGGGCTAGAAACTCTATTTTATGCGCTGCCTCACATTGTTCTGTCGATGCAGACTAACCACATTCCTTACAAGCATGTGCGCTTTTCCTTCTGGAACGAGATTTTTGAGTTTGCCATGTCATTCCAGGCAGGGATTGTCACTCTTTTAGCTGTAGTGAATCCCGGACTTGGTTCGTTTAATGTGACCGATAAAGGGCTTTCGGTGACCAAGCGCAGCTTTGATTTTGAGTCGGTGCGGTATCTGGTAATTGTCAGTGCGATTGCTTCGGCATCCTTGCTTACTTTACCTTTTTGGTTAATTCTTAGTCCAGAAGATACTCAGGCGGTTCTAATTAATGCTCTGTGGTGTATCTTTAATTTGTTCTTGCTATTAGCAGCGGTTCTGGTGGCATTCGAGCAACCCCAACTCCGACGGGCGCACCGTCTGCAACGAAACTTAACCGCGATTATTCATAGTGGGGGTAGCCGTTGGACGGGGATGACAGTTGATGTGAGTGAAACCGGTGCCCAGATTCTGCTGGATGAGTGGCCTAATATTCCGGATGAAGTCAAGATTGAGTTGGTGGGAGACTACGGGGCGCGGGTGTTACTGAATGCTCGGGTACTCCGGGCGATCGCGACGAGTAAACTCCAGGCTAAGATTTTTGTTGATTTTATCAATCTTAGCCGCACTCAAATCGATGATCTGACTTTGGTGATTTTTTCGGAGGTGAAGGAGTGGTTTTCCCAAAGCCGCGCCGAGGAGGATAATCCTTGGGAATCCCTCAAGTTTATTGTTACCTCGATTAAGCGCGTCTTCGTGGAATTCCGTCCGGCGATCGCGGAGAAGATGGGTGTCAAAAGCACGGTACGTAAACAAGTTCAGGCTGTGGCGCAGCTTTACTGGGACGGGTGGGAAGGTCACTCTTATACGGCTAGAGTGATGGAAATCGGTACCCAGGATTTAAGATTGGAATTCGATGAACACCATATTTTGAACCTGGAAACCATGCAACAAACCCGACCGCTGATTGGTTTACTGGTGAGTCAAGATAAAGATGCCCCTCAGCCTCAGAGTTTGTTGGCTCAGGTGGAAATGATAGAAGAGTTGGTGCCAACGCCGACAGGAGGGCGATTGGAACAGATTACCAATGCACCGGCTTACCGAATTGCCATGGAGTTAAGTTTTCCGGAATCATTAAAACGACAGCAGCAACCCAAGATTCAACGGCTTTTGAAAACAATTGAATAAATGAATTTCGGGAAATTTTTAGCATAATTTAATATTTATTTGCGGTAGTTTTTAAAATGATTTTCTGTTTAACCTCAACAGTCATTAAATTATTATACCGGGAAACATAAATAAAGGTATCCACAATTCCTTTATATAATTCTTAAATAATTTATCATCGCTTTACCTAGTTTATAATAAAATTCTGTTAAAATTATGCATAAGAAGTCCTTGCTTTTGTAAATCTACCCTTAACTGGAGATTTTTTTGTTGCCAGAGGATGCATTACCGCTTTTTAGTTTAGCTCTATCTCTTATTGACTTTGAAACAAAGCCAACAAGACAGCTTGCGTGACGAAAGCCAGCATATCTCCATGTTGAGAGCGGACTCTTGATAGACACTCTGACCCATGCTTTTTTGCACAAGCGTGATCTAATTTTAAGTAAAAGAGTCACGCCTGCCCGCTTAGGTGCGATTTTTTTATCACCCCTTCATTTCGGGATGCAGCTACTCCCTGAAGAGAAAACTTTTCCATCGCCCGGACGGCGATGGAACAGGGATAAAAAAATGCCAAAAGTTCAATAAGGCTGAATTGTTGGTCATTGCTGATCAAGAAGAGTATTTTTCGGCAACCGGAAGCTCTGATTAAACCTTAAAATGCTCTTATTTGAGTGGCAACGTGATTCCGAAGTGAAAAGTACTTTGTAAGGGCGTGAGTCAACAATTCTAGTTGCGACGATTGGATGAGACCCAGGTAGATACACATGAACACCATTTCTATGGCTAGCTACAGATCTTCTCAAAGGCTAAACCCGCTCTCGTTATTAGCACAATTATCTAGTCGTCAGGCTAATGGTTGTTTACAAATATCGAGTGGATCTGTGTCTTGGTCAATCCATCTAGAACAGGGTAAGCTAATCTATGCTTCAGATTCAGTTGATCCCTTCGAGCGGCTTGACCGCCATTTGCGTCAGCTTTCTCGTGAAATTCCGACACTTGTCAGTGCTGTTCGGGTTCAGGTTCGCTTGTTATTTGAGTCCGACTTAGAGAGTCAGTCGAGTCAAAATCCAGATTACCAAGCTATTAACTGGTTAGTCAATCAACAGTATCTCACCTCAGCCCAAGCCGCAACTCTCATCGAGGAACTGGCGGAAGAGGTTATTCGTTCGCTGCTTCCTGTCAGAGAAGGAACTTACCAATTAATGCCTCAAGATAACTTCGGGGATTTGCCTAAGTTCTGTCGCATTGAACTACGAACATTAGTTGAACGCTGTCACGAACAATTGCGACGCCAGCAATCTTCAGAATCCGTCAATGCGGCGTCTAGCGCTCCTCCGAATGCTTCGGCTCAAAATAGCACTCCCACCAAATTAGAGTTAATTCAAAAACCTAGCCAAAATTTAGCCAATAAATCTCCAAACGCTAGTGGCAGTGCGGGTGCAACTCAAACTACTGCCAAGAAAAAAACCACGTACACGATTGCTTGTATTGATGATAGTACAACGGTATTGAATGCGATTAATTCTTTTTTGGATGATAAAAGCTTCTCGGTAGTCATGATTAATGACCCGGTAAGGGCATTAATGCAAGTTGTTCGGATTAAGCCTGACCTGATTTTGCTGGATGTTGAAATGCCTAACTTAGATGGCTATGAATTATGTTCTCTCTTGCGGAAGCATTCGCTTTTCAAGACAACTCCCATCATCATGGTAACAGGTCATACTGGGTTTCTAGACCGAGCCAAGGCAAAGTTAGTCCGAGCATCGGGCTACTTGACAAAACCGTTTAACCAATCCGAATTGCTAAAGATGGTGTTTAAACACTTATCTTAGCTGAGGATGATAATGAATTGATTTTTAATTAATTTATGAGGATAGGTGAGCGATGAGCAAAACTTTAATGGGTACAATTTTGATTGTAGAAGATACTTTGTCGGAACTGGAATTAATGAGCCATTATCTTAGGGAAAGTGGCTATAACGTTATCAATGCCATTGGTGCGAAAGAAGCGCTTAACAAGGTTTTGGAGCAAAAGCCAGACGTAATTGTTACTGATGTAGTTATGCCAGGAATGAGCGGTTTTGAGCTGTGTCGTAGGCTTAAGACTCATCCCGTTACTGAAAAGATTCCCATTGTAATTTGTTCATCTAAAAACCAGGAAATTGATCGCCTTTGGGGGATGAAACAAGGTGCCGATGCCTACCTGACTAAACCCTTTACCCGCGAACAAATTCTACGTGCCATAAAATCAGTCGCTCTGTAGAACAGTCAATCATTTGTCTATTATCGTTTGTTTATTGTAAAAACCGATAATTTATGACCAATGAATAATGATCCATAAATAAAATTATGCCAGATTTACCCACCCTGACAAACGCACTCGCTCTCTTACCGAAAAAAAACCTGCACGCGAAAAATCAGGGAGATACGTACCTTAGGTTTCAGTTAGGTGAAAAAACATCGGCTGTTTTGTCAATGAGTCGGGCGCAGGAAGTTATCGTTTTGCCACCGGGACGACTGACACCGATGCCAAATATGCCCCCCTACGTCTTGGGATTGCTGAATCGGCGTTCTCGCGTTTTGTGGGTGATTGATTTGGGGAAGATGTTAGGGTTACCAGAAGTTCTGACGAATGTTCAGCAATACAGCATCATCATTATCCGCAATAGTTCAGGGTCTTTAGGGCTAGTTGTCCAAACTGTTGAAGGTGTGGTGCGTCTTACACCGGATTCTATTCAATCGCCCCACGGTCAAGTGTCATCGAGTTTGGTTCCCTATTTACGCGGATGTACTTTACAAGATCGAGAAATTTTATTGGTTCTGGATACTGAGGCAATTATGGGTTACGCACAGCGATAAGTAAACAGAATAGAGCGATTGAATTCTTGGCTCCAGATAGCTTGGGTGGGAGTTCGGGGAAGAGGGCTTTTGTTACAGCTTTCTATCTCATTGCCAATTTATTATCACACAATGGTGCTTGTTTCATGGTTCAGAAATTCGATACAGCCAGCAATGGTGATAACCAAATTCCAGATACTATCAAGAGTAATAGCGTGAGGGATAATGGCTCCATTTACGGTGCCGACTTCCAGGATAAAATGAATGTGGCTCCGACTTTTCCAGTCAGTGCAACTCCTGCCTCTGTAACCGACGGGTCTGCCAAAACAGGTTCATGGTGGGGGCGACTTTCGTTATCGACCAAAGCCACAGTTTGCGCGGTAACAATTAGCGTCGTCCCCGTCCTCGGAATTGGGGTTATGGACTATGTTGTGGTTAACCAAACTATTAAGCAAGAAATCGCAATAGACAAGTCGAGCAAAACTCTGTCAAACCTGCTGTGGGGAACGGGTATAACGGCTTTGTTAGCGGGTATTGTCGCTGTGTTACTGGCTAAACGTGCTGTTGAACCAATTCTTGAGGCTTCCAGCGCTGTCCAGAAACTGGCTCAAGGGGATTTGGATACCCGTCTCCGTGTCGCAGGAGAAGACGAACTTGCCAGTTTGGGTTCTAATATTAATCGCATGGTTTCTCAAGTTCAGACACTTCTGGAAGAGCAAAAAGCGTCCGCCCTGGCGCTACGAACCTATGCTGAAACGGTCAATGCGGCGAGTCGAGGGGATAAGCAATTTCTATTTGATCGGGCGGTTACGGAAGCTAAAAAACAACTCAATGCGGATCGGGTAGTAATCTATGGGTTTGAACCGGACTGGAGTGGCAGTATTGTTGCTGAATCCGTTGATCCCGGTTGGCCCAGGGCGCTGATGGACAAAATTACAGACCCCTGCATTCCCCGAAAAATTCTAGAAGAGTATCGCAAAGGGCGGGTTGTCCCGACATCTAACGTTCAGCAAACGGGTTATTCTCCAGCTCACCTTCAGCTATTAGCCCGACTTTCGGTCAAATCTAATTTGGTTGTGCCTATTGTATCGGGTAACGTTCTGATTGGTCTATTGGTCGCCCATCAATGCGCCAATACCCGCGTGTGGCAACCTTCGGAAATCGATTTCCTCAAAGAATTAGCGACCCAAGTCGGTCTTTCATTAAGTAGTATTACTCTGGCGTCATCTAAAGCCGCTGAAGCTGAACGTGTGCAGCGCTGGAATGATATTATTCCCCGGATTCGCCAGTCGCTTAAAGCTGAGGAGATTCTGGAAATGGCTGTAACGGCGGTTCGTGAAGCACTTTTGACAGATCGCGTGTTGATTTTCCGCTTTGATGATACCAACAGTGGTACATTTGTTTCAGAAGCCGTAGCCCCCGGTTGGAGCAAAGTTCGGGGACAATCCTTTAAAGCGACAGCAAACGACGGGGATATGGCTCAAGCCTACAGCGATCGACAGGTTCGTATCGGTGATAACCTTGATGATACGAAAAGCAGCGATTGGGAATACACCATGCTCTCGGAACTGTCGGTTAAAGCTTATATGATGGCACCGATTATCCGAGAGGGTAAAGTCTATGGCTTACTCTGTGGTCACCAGTGTTCCAAACCCCGCATCTGGCTAGAGGCAGAAACGGATCTATTTTCCCAAATTGCTGACCAAATTGGCTTTGCCCTCGACCAAGCGGCGCTGTTGGAACAGCAAGCAACTGCTACTGAACTGGCTGAGCAACTCAACGATATTACCTCTAACATTCGGGAGTCGTTCAATGTTGAAGAAATCTACGAGGCGGCGATTACAGGTGTGCGCCAAACTCTAGACACCGACCGAGCTATTGTGTATCTGTTTGATGCTAACTGGCAAGGCACTATCGTGGCTGAATCAGTGGGTCGCACCTTCCCCAAAGCTCTGGGTGCCAATATTGCTGACCCCTGTTTTGCTGACAAATATGTGGAAAAGTACAAGCGGGGTCATGTCAGTAGCAATGAAAACATTTATGAGGCAGACTTGAATCAATGTTACCTCGGTCAGCTCGAACCCTTCAAGGTTAAGGCGAATTTGGTCGCGCCGATTCTGGCAGAGGGGAATTTACTGGGACTTTTGGTTACTCATCAATGTTCAAGTTCGCGCCGCTGGCAGGAGGCAGAAATTAATTTCTTTAAGCAGGTGGCGATTCAAGTGGGTTTTGCCCTTGATCAAGCTAATCTGCTGGAACAGCGGGAACAAGCCCGGATTGAGGCGGAGTTGGCATCTCAAGAACAGCGCCAACAAAAGGAATCTCTCCAGCTTCAGCTTTTAGAGTTGCTTTCTGATGTGGAAGGTGCTGCCCGAGGGGATTTGACTGTGCGGGCGGATGTGACTGTGGGTGAAATTGGCACGGTTGCTGACTTTTTTAATGCTGTGATTGAAAGTCTGCGGGGAATTGTTACAAGCGTGAAAACTGCCGCGACTCAGGTGAATACGTCCTTAGGTGAAAATGAAGGGGCAATCCGTCAACTGTCGGAGGAGGCGCTTAAACAGGCGGAGGAAATCACTCGTACTCTGGATTCGGTTGAGCAAATGACTCGTTCGATTCAACAGGTGGCAGAGAATGCCCGTCAAGCGGCGGCTGTGGCTCGCACTGCCTCAACGACGGCTGAAGCCGGGGGACTGGCTATGGATCGTTCGGTGAAGAATATCCTCAATTTGCGGGAGACTGTTGCAGAAACTGCCAAAAAAGTCAAGCGTTTGGGTGAATCGTCCCAACAGATTTCTAAAGTGGTGTCTTTGATTAACCAAATTGCCCTGCAAACGAACTTATTGGCGATTAACGCTGGGATTGAGGCTGCCCGAGCGGGGGAAGAAGGTCAAGGGTTTGCTGTGGTTGCTGAAGAAGTTGGGGAATTGGCGGCTCGCTCAGCTGCAGCGACACGAGAGATTGAACAGATTGTGGAGAATATTCAACAAGAAACGGCGTCTGTGGTTGAGGCGATGGAATTGGGTACGTCTCAGGTGGTGGAAGGGACTCATCTGGTTGAGGATGCTAAGCAGAGTTTGAGTCAAATTTTAGAGGTGTCTCGCCAGATTGATCAGTTGGTGCAGTCGATTTCGACGGCTACGGTGTCTCAAGCGGAAACGTCCCAAGCGATTACTGAGTTGATGAAGGATATTGCTCGTCTTTCTGAACGCACGTCGAATTCGACTCGTCAAGTAGCTAGCTCTCTCCAAGATACTGTGGGGATTGCGGAGGAATTGCAGGCATCTGTGGGTGCGTTCAACGTTGGTACAGAAGGGTAAAGTTACAAAACTTCACACTTCATACTCTATAAGATATGTTTCTACCATGTCACAGGACAAGGAACTTGAAATTCAGCTCCAGTTTCTCGAAGAAGCCCAGGATTATTTGGACACCATTGAATCGGCACTCCTGGGTTTAGCTGGGAACCATATAGAGAGTCAGCAAATGGATTCGATTTTGCGGGCGGCTCATTCGGTTAAGGGGGGTGCGGGAATGATGGGGTATCAGACGTTGAGTCATCTGGCTCACCGTCTGGAAGATTCGTTTAAAGTGATGAAGGTTCAGAGAAATTCCTTGAATGTGGATGCTGAACTTGAGGGCTTGTTGTTAGGGGCGGTGGATCGCATGAGCCAAGTGCTTTCCCTCAATCGCCAGGGAACGGATGTTGACTCTGATTGGATTTCTACTCAAGCGACGCCGATTTTTGATCAGCTACATGAACGCCTGGGTGATCCGGTTGAGGAAGATGCCAGTAGTATGCTGGGGGCGGAAGATGGTACGAATGTTGCTGCCTTACTTTTTGAAACTGAGGTGGAGGGGTGTCTGGCTCGCTTGGAATCGGTTGTTGAGGACCCCCAAGCGCCTTGCTTAGAGGAAGAAGTTTCGATTCTTGCTCAAGAGTTGGGGGGTTTGGGTGAGATGCTACAACTGGAGGCTTTTACCAGCTTGTGCGAGTCTGTGGTTCAAAGCATAGAAGCTGCTCCCCATCAAATTCGAGAGATTGCTAAGGCGGCGCTTCAAGCTTGGCGGCGATCGCAAGCGCTGGTTTTGGTGAATCAAGTCGGTAGCTTGCCGACTCATATCGAAGTGCCGGGAGTTGTTGTAACACCGACGATTCAACCGACGCCTGCAACGGAGTTGGTGGAAGAGGATTGGGTTGCTGAATTTGACAGTTATAGCTCAGAAACTGAGTTTGTTGAAGCGGCGGGAACGGCGGCTGAGTTTGACTATACCCCAGAAACTGAGTTTGTGGAAGCGGCGGGAACGGCCGCAGAATTGAGTGACTATAGCTCAGACGCTGAGTTTGTTGAAGAAGCAGGAACGGCAGCTAATTTTGACTATAATCCAGAAACTGAGTTTGTAGAAGCGGCGGGAACGGCGGCTGAGTTTGACTATAATCCAGAAACTGAAGCTGCCCAACCGTTAGTTAGTGACGAGGGTATTTTTGAGCCAACGGCTACAACGTCCTTCAGTGGCTCTCTATCCTTGACTTTTGATCGCGATGCTGGCGTGGAAAGTGCCGGTGAGGTGAGATGGCAAGAGGTGAAAACCTCGTCGAATCAAGGAGAAAGAGCAACTAAGGATTCTCCAGAAAATACTGTCCGTATTCCAGTTCGACAACTGGATCGGCTTAACGATTTGTTTGGAGAACTGACTATTGAGCGTAATGGTCTTAGCTTACACTTGGCTCGTTTGCGTACTTTGATGGAAAAACTCAGCCGCCGAGTTAGCCATCTGGAGCAATCGAATGTTCGCCTGCGTACTACCTATGATACTGTGGCAACAGGGGTCAGTTCTGTGCCAGTGGGGTTAAAATCTCTGGTGAGTTCTCTGGCGACCAAACCGGGCGGTTCATGGCGTCCGACACCGGTGCAAAATCTGACGGGTTTCCCTAAGGAGAATACTTCCAGCGGTGAACATGAGGACAGTCTGGAAGATATCAGCAGCGCTTTTGACGCTTTGGAAATGGACCATTACAGCGATTTACATTTGCTGTCGATGGAAGTGATGGAAACGATTGTCCAGATTCAGGAAGTTACGTCTGATATTGAATTGAGTCTGGAAGATACCGACGGGACGGTTCGCGAACTTAACCAAACGGCTAAGCAGCTACAAACGAATCTGACTCGGGTTCGTATGCGTCCTTTGTCTGATTTGGTGGGGCGATTTCAACGAGCTTTACGGGATCTGGCGTTACAGCATGGGAAAGAGGTTGAACTTAAGGTTTCTGGGAAGGGGACTCTGATTGATCGCAGTATTTTGGAGGCGCTCTCAGATCCTTTGATGCACCTGGTTCGCAATGCTTTTGACCACGGAATTGAGAAACCTGATATTCGTCAGTCTCAAGGGAAACCAGCTCAGGGGACAATTGAAATTAAAGCGGCTCACCGGGGGAACCAGACGATTATTACGATTAGTGATGATGGGAATGGGATTAACCTGAATAAAATCAGGGCAAGAGCTGAACAAATGGGTTTGGATGCTGAACTGCTGGCGGCGGCTAGTGAGGATGAGTTGCTCTCGCTGATTTTTGAGCCCGGTTTTAGCACCGCCGAACGGGTGACTGACCTGTCGGGTCGAGGTGTCGGGATGGATGTGGTGCGTAATAATCTTAAGCAAATCCGGGGGGATATCCGGGTCGATACTCAACCGGGTCAGGGGACAACGTTTACGCTCACGGTACCGTTTACCTTGTCTGTGGCGCGAGTTCTGTTGGTTGAGAGTAATCATACCATGTTGGCATTTCCCACGGATGTGATTGAGGAAATACTTTTACTTGATGATGAGCAGATTTTGACGACTCCGGGTAGTGAGGTTCTTAAGTGGGAAGAGGAGATGATTCCTCTGATTCGTTTAGGTGCGTGGTTAACGTTTAATTGCTCCCGTAAAATAACGACTCCTGAAGGTGTACCTAGTATTAGTGAGCCAACGGTGCTGATGATTAGTCCTAGTGATCAGTTGATTGCATTACAGGTGGATCGCTGTTGGGGTGAGCAGGAGGTGGCGATTCGCCAAGTGGAAGGTCCTCTTTCTATGCCTTCTGGGTTTGCTAGTTGTACGATTCTTGGTGATGGTAAGGTTGTACCGCTGATGGATGCGGCTTCATTGCTGCGCTGGATGAGGAGTGAGCGCACGCCGGACACGGAAGGGTCTCTGGTGGAGCAATTACCTCAACTGGATGCGCCTAGTCGTGATCGTCCACTCAATGTGGCGACGCCTCAACCCCAGAGAGATACGGTTCTGGTGGTTGATGATTCGATAAATGTGCGCCGATTTTTAGCGTTGGCTTTGGAAAAGGCTGGGTATTTGGTGGAACAAGCCAAAGATGGTCAAGATGCTGTGGAAAAACTGTTGGGTGGATTACAAGTACAAGCGGTTATTTGTGATATTGAAATGCCTCGCCTGGATGGTTACGGCTTTTTGGCTCGGATCAAATCTGACCCGGCTTTCAGCAATTTACCTGTTTCGATGCTGACCTCTAGAACTGGGGAGAAACATCGCCAATTAGCGATGACTTTGGGTGCAAGTGGCTATTTCTCTAAGCCTTACAATGAGCGTGATTTATTAGACACGTTAGAGCGGTTAATTCGGGGCAAAGTATCGGTTTAAAAAAGGTGAGGGAGTTTTGAGTTTTGGGTTTTGGGTTTTGATCCTTCACTTCGCGCATAGGGCATGGCGCGTGAATTAACTCCCTTATCTCCCCTATCTCCCTCATAATTTATAATTCATAATTCAGACTATGGCTGTTTTTTCTCCGCTTTCCTCCCGACGATCTACCAATCGCAAGCCTCAACCGACCCAACAATTAATTGTTTTTAGCCTTTATACGGAAGGCTTTGCTTTGCCGATTCGAGCTGTGCAAAAAGTGATTCCTAGGGGCAAAATTTATGGCGCACCCCAGGGGGGTGCCGTGGGGTTAACTCTTTATCAAGACCAAGAATTACTGGTGATTGATGTAGACCATCGGATTTTTAAGAGAACTGAACTGCCAAATTTATCGCTCAGTTATAGTCAGGGGGAGGCGGCGGAATCTGCCAGGACAGCATCGGTGAAATGGGAGGATGATACTGAGCAACGTTACCTGCTGATTGTGCAGAACCGAGCTGGCAAAATTGTGGGGTTACCGATTGATTCGCCGCCTTCGTTACAGCGTGTGCCTGAGTCGGCGTTTAAGCCGCTAACGGCGGATTATATGGCTCAGGGGAATCTTCGCTGTGTGAGTGCTTTGGTGAGGCAAAATCCAGAAGACTCGCCGCTATTTTTGCTCAATCCGGAGCAGTTGATTCAGTCTCAACAGACTTTGTTGCCGGGAGGCAATTGAGATTACAAATCTGTCATCATAGTTATTCCCGTTACGGTTATTAATAGTCATATCAATAAATCCTTTTTTTATCTGTTTTTTACATTTTTTTATTAGGTCTAATATTAGAGAGTTTTTCAAAAAATATAAGCAAGTGCGAATCATAGGATAAACCTTTTCGTCAACACCGAAACTTAGACATTTTGGCGTAGATATAGCTCGGCTGTCACCGGGGATAATCTAGATAGATGATATTGCCGTCTATTTAGAATTGCTATATAATGGTAAGTAGCACTTTAAAAGTGCTTGCAATTAAATATTAAGTATTCTTGAGCAGGTTTTGAGGCTGCTTTGCGAGTAACCATTTAAGGGTTATTTGTAAAGACGATCAGAGCCTGCTTTTTAGTTTAAAGCTATTTATTGTCATAAAAAGGAAAAAATATATAAAAGGAAAAAATATATGCTAACAAAACGAATTAAAGCATTAAATCCGCTTGAATTTAAAGAGGCTATTTCAAATGAAGACTTTTACGGCAAATACAAAGGTATGTTTGTTTACGTCAAACTAGGGAATGAGGAAGAATACCGAGAACAGCCCGGAGATAACTCGAACACCCAATACCGCTTTTTTAGAAATTGTATTGTTGAATATTCAGAGACAGAAGCGCAATCAGAGAGCGGCATATATCAGTACGAGGATAAGGGAGTAAACGTCGTTATTTATTGGTAGACGTGACGCAGGTGACTCTACCCTCTTGATTGATCGCTTGCGCTCGGATTGACGGTTTTGGATGAGAGCGCGGTTTTGATGAATAAAAAGCAGCATTTCTTCATCAGGGACTTCTTTAACCTCACTGTTTTTCATTTGAACTGTTGGCATTTGAAGTCCTCCGTTGCGCCGTCTCATCTACAATACTATCTTATAAGGATTAATTAGTAGTATTGACCGCCGTTCCGGAGATAGAAGCCGCGCCGCCTGACGGAACGCTTCCTTTGAAGGAATTGACTGTCGCAGAATATCGAATAACTCCTTGCAGCATGATTGGAGACTATGGGCGATATCCTGGATGGATTCAGGCTCTAAAAATGGGTCTAAGACTACCTCTGGGAGGGTTACAGATACATCCCCATCAAACCACGCGGCTAAGGTCTGGCGACGGGGGTGAGTATCTTGCATGGCGATCGCCCAAATTATAACTAAAACTTATCGATGCATTCAGGAACGCTAATCCTCATTTCCTTTACAAACCTTAATGTTCTCTGTAAAGTATTAAACATAATCATTCATTTGACTTAACAAGTCGATAGCAATCATCCGAACCATGACAACCACATTACAACGTCGCGAATCCGCATCCTTGTGGGATCGGTTCTGCGAGTGGGTCACCTC
>NZ_JBKHUP010000129.1:0-18900 GCF_046565525.1 Coleofasciculus sp.
TCCCGCTATCTGTACGATTTGCTCAGTTTCATCCCCCGCTTGAAAGACGGGGGCTTTCACTATCGCTTGTCTGTAAACTGTTAGATAAGCTTTTTGTCACTGACTAGGTATATCCCATAGCAATCATGACTAAATCCAAACTGCTTTTGACAAGTCTCCTTTCTACCGTAACCGTTACAGGTAGCCTCTTACTGACCACTGTCAGCCCAACTCAAGCCCTCCCTTGTTCCTTTGGTAAAAAGGGTATGTCTCCAACTGCTTCTGGAGAACCTTCTAGTCTGGTTGGTAATAAAATCGACCTCTACAAAAAACTCGGTATCGCTGGTGTTGGTATCGCCGCCGTAGCCGGAGGTTTTGTCGCTGTTAAAAAACTCAAAGCACGTCAGAGTCAACCCACGGAGACAACTGTCACGGATACGCCTTTATCTGAATCCTTCGAGATTTATAACTTTGCTATACCTGTTCCTCCAGAAGCAGTGGCGGCTTCAACTCCTGAAGCCGAGGCTTCTGAGCGGGATGTCACCTCAGTAAGCTAGTTCATTTGGCTTATTTTGGGTAAGGTGGGTAAGAGCGATGTGCTTATGAACAGAGTTACTCAGCCTTACTCACCCGACTATTCCCTTAGATTTATTGCTCTTAGTGAAAAAATTCTTCAAGTAATGTGCTTCTGTTATCACAAGAAAAGGATTTTTTTACAGAAAATGCTTAATCCCCAATTTTCGCACAACCCAATCTAGTTGGGACTCAAACACCTAGAGGTGACTTGTCGATAGCACTTGGGAAATAATGCAAAATTGGCGGGAGTTGATACCCTAGAGGTGTTGACCAAATCCAAGGAAAATAAATATGGCACAAGCTAACGTCGGTGATACCGTCAAAATTCACTACACAGGTAAATTAAAGGACGGTACAGTCTTTGATTCTTCCCTGAATCGCGAACCGATAGAATTCACCATTGATGCTGGACAGGTCATTCCAGGTTTCGAGCAAGCTGTTTTGGGTATGACTCCTGGGGATTCCAAAACCGAAATGATTCCTATGGATAAAGCTTATGGTCCCCATCGCTCAGAAATGGTACTGGAGGTTACCCGAGACAAAATGCCCCCAGACTTGAATCCCGAAATCGGCCAGCAATTACAAATTCAACAACCCAACGGGCGAGTTATTCCAGTGGTGATTACCGATGTCACCGACTCGAATGTGAGATTAGATGCCAACCATCCTCTGGCAGGACAAGACTTAACCTTTGATATTCAGTTAGTTGAAATTTCTTAACCCAAGATTGTCGGCTCTCCCGTACCTAGGGTGATAAGCAAACCTGATTATTCCTGAAAACTTGGGGGGGTAGTGCTTTCAAAACAATGTTTTTAGGGAAACTATCACAAATAGAGGGTTTTCCAGCACAAGTACGGGAGAGCCAAAAGACAAGGCACAATCAACATCCGCTAAGAACCCGGCGTTTCCCTCACACTGAAACTCGTCATTTCCAAGATTGCCCCGCGTCGCTGCAAATCAAGCATACTGGCTTCAGAAAGTCCCTCATTCTCTCCAAATCGAGCGTTCTCTACCTCGGTAATCTGCAGATCAACTCCCGTAAGATTGGTATTGCTCAGATTGGTATAGCTTAAGTTAGCCCGATTCAAATTAGCCTGATTTAAGTTAGCACCACTCAGGTTTACACCGAACAGATCAGCACCACTGAGATTAACCCGACTGAGATTGCTTCCCCTCAAATCAGCACCGCTGAGATTCGCACCACTTAAGTTGGTATCGCTTAAGTCAGCCCCAATTAAAAAAGCACCACTTAGGTCAGCGCCCACCATAATAGCTTGCTTTAGGTTTGCGCCAAATAAGTTCGCACCACTTAAGTTGCCTCGACTGAGATTAACTTGAGTGAGATTAACCCGGCTGAGATTAACATCCGCTAAGTCAGCATCCATGAGGTTCGCCTCAATCAAAGTCGCGCCCCTGAGATCAGCATGCATCAGGAAAGTGCGGCTCAGGTTAGCTGCACTTAAATTGACACCGCTTAAGTTAGCCTGTTTAAGGTTAGCGCCACTAAGGTTGACTCGGCTGAGATCCGTATTGCTTAAATCGGCGTCAATCAGTTGAGTACCCCTGAGATCAGCACCACTCAAATCAGCACCACTCAAATCAGCACCGTTGAGATCAGCACCAATGAGATTGATCTTCCTCAGATTAGCACCCCGAAAATTCCTTTCCCTGGCTAGATAACGCCGCAGGAGTTCGTTCGTATCCATAATGTTTGGGGAAAACTGGAGTTGTATTATCAATGTCCCAAGGATTTCCCCAAGCATTGTGATGGGTGTTACCCCTCATCCCTACCAGAGCGAAATATGCTATGGATGACTCAATGAAGCAAAAGTTCATCAAATCTTTACACGCTTTTCATCATAGCTAAACATAAAATGCCATCCGGGGGTGCAAACTAGTTAAGTAAGGGAGCTTAAACGTATTCCAACGTGGTCGTTATTCTCCTGTTTAGTGTTTAGGTTGTTTGGGAATCCCCTAGCGGTGTCTTTAAGGCTTACCTAGGGGTTTTTTTATTTATCGGTCGAAGATTTAACTCGATAATCAAGCGATCGCACTCCTTGATTTTGAACTATTCAACGGTAGGTGTGATGATCAGCCATATTTGCCAGCAATATACCTCAAATTGAACAACTGTAACCTAAGTTGTTCAATTTGAGGTACATTCGACTTGGCGAACCGCAAGCAGAGCCTTATGCGTTGGGTTCCGTTAATATTTATGAAGGATGCAAGTCATCCTGTTTCAAGGAAGAAAGTCACTCAGGTTGTCTATCTTATACTCCCCTGCTTTCGGTCAGAATCCGCTCAACCTAACATTTTGTTTCGTTCATGAATGGTAGCTCAATCCCAAATGACCAACCCGGGTGGTCACTCGATGAACGTGATCCCCAAACAATCCAATCTTTCATGCCCTTATGGGGGTGGTTTTACCACTACTACTTTCGGGTGAAAACCGATGGCTGGCATCATATTCCTGATCAGGGCAATGCCTTATTTGTGGGTTCTCACAATGGCGGACTCGTCGCGCCGGATATGATCATGGTCATGTATGATTGGTTTCGGCGTTTTGGTACCGAACGTCCGGTTTATGGTTTGATGCACCCCAATGGCTGGAAAATTGACCCAAACACGGCACGACTAGCGGCTAAGACGGGGGCAATCAGGACTCATCCCAAAATGGCGATCGCAGCTTTGCGTCGAGGCGCTAGTGTCCTTGTCTATCCTGGGGGCGCTCAGGATGTCTTTCGTCCCCACAGCATGCGTAATAAAATTCATTTGGCGGGGCGTCAGGGGTTCATTAAGCTGGCATTGCGGGAAGGTGTACCAATCATACCCGTTATTTCTTATGGCGCTCATGATACGCTGATTGTCCTAGCAGATTTTTACGAACAGGTTCGACAACTACACGATTGGGGGATTTTCCCGTGGCTATTTGGTCTTGATCCGGAAGTTTTTCCAGTTTATTTAGGTTTACCATGGGGATTGGCGATTGGACCTCTACCCAATATTCCCTTGCCTGTCCCGATTTACACTCGTATTTGTGCGCCGATTGTCTTTGAACGGTATGGTCGTGATACAGCCAGCGATCGCGAGTATGTCAATGCTTGCTATGAAAAAGTCTGCACTCAGATGCAATGGGAACTTGACTGTTTAGTTAAGGTGGCTAGTAGAATTTGATCCGGCTGATGAGAATGGCAGCAATTTTGTGAAAAAGGGGATATGGTGAGAAATAAGTGGCAAGATGCAACATTGTGTTGAGTTGAGGATAGTACCTTGAGCAATTCTACCGATCAGTCTCCAGGCGTCTCTCGTCAGGATTTGGATTACTGGTTAGAGCGTCAGATAGAATACCAACGGACTCTTAATGTCATTGAATCAAGAGGAGAAAACAGTGAAAGTGCGTGGAAACTGAGAGGTAAGCTCGAAGCTGTAGGAGAAACGATTGCTTACCTACAACGGAAGCTCAATAACTTTTAGAGCATTAGTTTATTAATAGCAGTTGGTGGTCAAAACAGCCGGGGATTTCTCCTTTGCAAAAAACCCAGTGATAGTATCACTGGGTTCATAAGGGCTGCTGTAATAACTGAAGAAGATATCGTTAGTGAGTATTTTATTGGCTCAAAGTTAAGTCTTGTTTATTCGCAGATTAAAATTCACTATAGAAAATAAAAAAACTTGAGTTGTATTCTGAAAACTAAAATTTCTCCGATTCGGTTAAGCGTCAACTACCCCGCCCATAGCCGAGCTATGGACGAGGGTTTATTTATCCTGATGTTGACCAGCCTAAGTTCTAATAGAACGCTCAGGAGTTCAGTCGTGGGAAACCTCTCGCCTAATGAGCTAACGAACAACGCCCTGTTGAGAAGCAACTTCCATGGGCTTCATCAGGTAGAGTCTCACGAACTGCCAGCCATTAGAGACATAGTAGGGCAGCTTCTTGAAAAATTGCAGGAACTTCGGACTGTTGGAGTTAACAATTTCCGTCAACTTTTCGTTATTGGTAATACAGACTTCCAAACGTTCGTAGAACTTGGGATCTTCCACATCTAAAATCACTGGGAATACCCGTGCAGCGGTTTCGTTGGTCTTCTTAATCACATGCTTATCATACTCGCGGGCATCTAAACCAATCGACTGATAGAAATCAGACCGTTGGATGTCATTTAGATACATGGTCGCAAATACCGACAGCAGGAAGAAGCGAGACCACAGCTTTGCCTGCCAATCATTTAACATTTGCGGTTGAGCTTTCATGAGCGCATCAAAAAAATCCCCATGGCGATTTTCATCTTGACACCAGTTTTCAAAGAACCGGAAGATGGGGTAAATGCGATCTTCAGGATGGGCTTCGAGATGGCGATAAATGGTGATGTAGCGCCAATAGCCAATCTTCTCTGACAAATAAGTGGCGTAGAAAATAAACTTCGGCTGGAAGAAGGTGTACTTCTTATTTTTGGTCAAAAATCCCAAATCCAGCGCCAGATTGAAATCTGACATCGCCTTGTTCAGAAAACCAGCGTGACGTGCTTCATCACGAGACATCAAGATGAAACACTCTGCCAGAATTGGGTTTTTGTGTTTGATACGACGACCCAATTCTTTATACAGTAAGAATCCAGAGAATTCTGCTGTACAAGAACGCTCTAGAAATTCAACAAACAAGCGGCGGGTTTCACCGTCGATATGCTCCCAAGACTGCTCAAACTCAGCGTCCCGGACGAAGTGGTGGCGATTATAGTCTGCACGGAACTCTTCAAGAATCGCCAACAGCTCATCTTCATTCGGCGAGATATCCATCTGCGCCATGGCTTCAAAGTCTGTGGTGTAGAACCGAGGCGTCAGGATGGTCTCCTTCGCTGGGGATTTAACGCCCGGTCTGATTTCTTCAAAGCTAGGTTTTTTAAGGGTATCTACCATTTTTGTTTTACTCGTTATCTTTTACTTACGATTTTGGACTTGAGAATGTGGCAACTGGGGGGGTGACTCAACCCACGCTGATATTAGAGGTGCATATTGAGTCTACCAAGGTCTTGTGTGAGTGCAAAATCCAGTTAAGGTTAAGAGTTGTAAATTTGCTTAAACTTTCTTCATGTTTTTAAGGGAACAGGGAACAGGAAATCTGCACCTGAAACCCCCGGAACCCTTGTGCACCTTTGATTCCTGATGTCCCATCTCCTCTGCCTTCGTAAAAAGGGACACGACTATAGCCATGCCCCTAATTACTAGATAAAAGACCGTTTAGTACCGAAGCACTAACCGTTAAGCCTCTTCAGCTTCAACGCGACCGTAAAAAATCCCTCGAATCAGGACTTCTTCTGGTTCTTCTTCAGCACCCAGGTCAGTATCAGCAGTCTGTGCGCTCTCAAAGGTACCAGCAATTTCACCGGTGAAGCTATCAACCTTAGAAACTTGGAGAGACATCTCACCTGATCGGGTCTCTACGCGCTTAACGTTAGCCCGAACGAATTCCTCTTCATCTGCTTTGGAAGGCAGCGCTACCGCATTATCATAGCCAGAGGCGACGCCACGACCTTTAGGATCGAGGAACACAGAACCCCGGTAAGACGGAACCTTAAACTCCCCTTCAAAGTCCGTAGACGTATTCACGCTAGTCATGTTGGGCCCAGTTGTGGCAACCAAACTTTTAATCGTGAACATGAAAGGAACTTGTTCGCCCCCAGGTAACTGTACTGTGATGGCTTGAAAGTCAATGCCATCCTCTTCCATAAAGACAAGGCTGCCATTTTCTGCTTGCTTTAATGCACCTTCTACTTGATCGAGGCTAGAGGTAGCCCTAGTCAGTAACTTACCAGGGATATATTCTGCCTCTCTGCGCTTATTCGTCGGTTCTTCCTTGACAAAGAAGCTAGTTGGCTGTAAGCACAGCTCGACAATTCGATAGGACTTATCAGACTCAATGGCAATAGAACCACGAGTTGTTTCCGAAAGTTGGGGACATAGATTCGCTAAGCCTGTATTTCTAATCTGGTCGTAGGTCAATTGATCAGGACTAGTCGCTGTTGCTGCATCTGAACAAGCCGTTAAAACCCCCAGACACAATGCCAAAAAGGCAACAATAAATGCACGATACCTCATGGTCAACCTCAATCGTCAATCTCTAAAGAAAGAAAAAATTTTTTATGGTGATTCTTGAATCAGGCTGTGGTTCATGACATCCTCCCTCACGCTGATCAAAGATTATAGTGAGAGTCTTCTCGCCGATTCAGATAAAACCGCAACTATGCTCAACTTATGGTCAACATCAGGCTTGTTTTTGCCAGACTGAATTATACCCCTAGGGTTGCTTTGGGGAGTTGACACCGTGGTATAGTTTTGGTCACACGCTGGTTATCGGCGATCGCGAAAGTAGATTGAACGATGGCTCACTTAAGCCGTGTTTCCTACATGATGCCGAAAGCGTGAACCTTAGCTTTTCTCGCTTCATTGTACACGGGAAGCGACACTTTTACGCTTTCAATCAAGCGGGTGACAAGAAACAACTAAGATTGACAGGGGTAGGATGAATTTGAGTAATGAGTTAGATACCCAGACGCTACAGGTCAAATTGCCAGCTCTAAAGACGGAGATTTGGGCGTTAGCCAATAGCCACCAAGGGGACACATTAACGCTGCTAGCTCTGCTGCGGACGCTGGAAGAGGCGCACCGGGAGATTCGAGATAGCCTATTTCAGGACTCGTTACCCGACAATCGGCAAACTCTGTATGCGCTGCTCAAAGATATTGAAGAATTAGGTGGCTGGCCCTATGTGGCGCGGATGAAGCTGCGATCGCTGCTGACGAATTTTCCGGAAGCGTTTTCTGAGGATGAATCCAAAGAAAATGCTTAAGCTGCGGGGGTGCGGGGGTCGTAGAGACTTCTGGTGGAACTATGCTAAATGATGTTGTTCCAACAAGACAGTTGGCGCAACAGATGCTAAGATCCAGCCGTCAGTCTTAGCAGTTTATCTTATTAAATCTTCTTATTCTTGAGCAGTGAGTATGGATGAAATTAAGTTTGGCACAGACGGCTGGCGAGGTGTGATCGCCGCCGATTTTACATTTGAGCGTGTAGCGTTAGTCGCGACAGCCGCTACTCAAATCCTCGCTGATATTTATGGCAAAACCAGCGGTAGCCGTACAGTGGTTGTCGGTTATGATCGGCGCTTTATGGCGGAAACTTTTGCTAAAAAGACGGCGGAGGTTGTCCAATCCTTAGGATTTGATGTGTTGCTTTCTCGGGGTTACGCGCCAACCCCAGCATTTAGCTGGGCAGCAAATCATCAGAATGCTCTAGGTGCTTTAGTTCTAACGGCTAGCCATAACCCAGCCAGTTACCTGGGATTAAAAGTGAAGGGGGCATTTGGTGGATCAGTTCCGCCAGAAATTACCCAAAAAATTGAAGCCCAACTTGCTCAAAAACCAGCCTCAGCGCAAACACCAGGTAAAATCGAATTCTTCGATCCCTGGTCAAGTTATTGTGATGCTCTGCGCTCAAAGGTGAATTTGGCTAGTATTCAGAACCTGATTACTCAAGGCAAATTAACTGTCTTTGCCGATGTCATGCACGGCGCAGCAGCAGGAGGCTTGAGCAAAATTTTAAATGTACCGATCCAGGAACTCAATAGCTCCCGTGATCCCTTATTTGGTGGCGGTGCACCTGAACCTTTACCCCGTTACCTTTCTCAACTCTTCCGCCGCATCCGTACCCACCGACGGCAAGCAGAGGCAGATTTACGGGTAGGATTAGTCTTTGACGGAGATAGCGATCGCATCGCGGCGGTGGATGGACAAGGTAATTTCCTGAGTTCTCAAATTCTCATCCCGATTCTGATTGAACATCTAGCATCTCGGCGGCAATGGACGGGGGAAGTGGTAAAAACGATTAGTGGTTCGGATCTAATTCCCAAAGTTGCCCAGCTTTATCAATTGCCCCTCTACGAAACCCCCATTGGTTACAAATATATCGCCGATCGCATGCTCTCTACCCAAGTCTTGCTAGGTGGTGAAGAATCGGGTGGAATTGGTTATGGGACTCATATCCCTGAACGGGATGCTTTACTCTCCGCCCTGTATCTATTGGAAGCGATGGCTCAATCGAATATGGATTTAAGCCAACTTTACCAACGTTTACAAGAGCAAACAGGCTATACCTCAGTTTATGACCGCATTGATCTACATCTAGCAGGTATGGAAGAGCGATCGCGCCTACTTAACCAACTGCAAACCCAACCTCCTACTGAGATTAATGGTCAAGCAGTCGTTGATTGTCAGACAATCGACGGGTATAAATTCCGCTTAGCTAATGGTAGCTGGTTACTGATTCGGTTCAGTGGCACCGAACCTGTTTTACGCCTTTACTGTGAAGCCTCGACTCCAGAACAAGTTCGCCAAACCCTCAGTTGGGCAAAAGATTGGGCAAAATGACAAATGACCAAACTAATTGTTGCCACCGGAAATCCAGGTAAATTACGGGAGATGCAGGCATATCTTGATGATTTGCCATGGGAATTGCAGCTTAAGCCACCGGAAATCGAGATTGAGGAAACTGGCGATTCGTTTGTGGCTAATGCTCGTCTCAAGGCGTTAGGGGTAGCCCAAGCGACAGGTCAATGGTCGATCGCAGATGATTCTGGCTTGGAAGTGGATGCTTTAAACGGAGCGCCTGGTATTTATTCAGCACGTTATGGGAAAACGGATGCTGAACGGATTGAGCGGTTGCTGTCTGAACTGGGAGATGCGTCTCATCGGGGGGCGCAATTTGTTTGTGCGATCGCGATTGCTCGTCCTAATAGCACAATCGCCTTGGAAGTGGAGGGCGTGTGTCGAGGTGAAATTCTCAAGGCTCCCCTGGGTACAGGTGGCTTTGGCTATGATCCGATTTTTTATGTGCCAGAACAGGGATTGACGTTTGCCCAAATGACTCCAGAACTGAAGCGACGCTACAGTCATCGTGGTAAAGCCCTTAAATTACTCCTCCCCCAGTTCAACCAACTTTTATGAATTATGAATTAGAAAACTTAATTTTTAATCCATAATTCATAAGTTAGGTTAAACAGCTTCCAGATTCCGTTCACCCGTCCTGATCCGGACAATTTCCTCGACGGGGCTGATGAAGATTTTCCCGTCGCCAATTTCACCCGTGCGAGCAGCAGCAATAACTTTGTCTACTACCATATCGACTTGGGCATCTTCGACGACAATCTCCACCTTGAGCTTTTGTAGGAACTCAACAGTGTATTCAGAACCTCGATAACGCTCGGTTTGACCTTTTTGGCGTCCAAATCCCCGAACTTCTGAAACCGTCATCCCGACGATTCCAGCGTTGACCAAGGCGATTTTAACTTCATCGAGCTTAAATGGTCGAATAATCGCTTCTACCTTTTTCAAGATTCTAGCTCCTCACTTACGTTTCTTTATATTTATCAGACCAGCATGACACGATGAACTACGGCGACTTACTTCGTTGAAGTCGCTGTTTCTGACGTTTCTTAGCCCCTAGTTGCTTCATACTTCCGTATGCAGTAGAGCTAGGCGACTCGGCGTCTAAAGAGGACAGTTCCTGCCCCCTTGCCCAAATCTCGTTGACTTGAGCAGCATTTACGTCTCTATCCTCAACATGATTACAGTCGGGATTAGAGCAAACATGAACTCTATCTGCTAAGGTCTTGGGAGTCAATTCCCAGCACTTAGCACATCGCTGAGTAGGTTTGAGTTTCTGTGTTGGTGACTCGACATAGAAGCCATTAGCTTCAGCCGCTTTATAGGTTAACAAGTCTCCAATCATACCAAAACCAACGTCAAGGATAGACCGATTTAATCCAGCTTTCTGTAGTTTTCGTTTACCCTTCTTGGCTTTGCCTGTCATTTTTTTGACATTTAGCTGTTCACCAGCGATTTGGATAAAGTCTGAAAGTCACT
This sequence comes from Coleofasciculus sp., assembly GCF_046565525.1. Classification (NCBI taxonomy): domain Bacteria; kingdom Bacillati; phylum Cyanobacteriota; class Cyanophyceae; order Coleofasciculales; family Coleofasciculaceae; genus Coleofasciculus; species Coleofasciculus sp. The sequence goes on from NZ_JBKHUP010000129.1 coordinate 10,470, forward strand.
CGGCGTGTTAGCATCTTCTATCCGGCTCCGGCTTACTTCATTGAGGTTCCGGAGATAATCGCGATTTAGTATTACACTCCCATCAATGAAATTTTTGTAACATTGGATACAGTTGTTTGGAGTGTCGTATGCATTACCCGTCGCCAATCGCCAATTCCCAGACGGTCAACACTCAATCAGGGCAGGTTGAGTTGTAGTGAAACCCGCCCCGACAAACTATGCCTTCAGTCGTCAAGGGTCAAAACTCTCGCACTTCCCCAATTCTCAGGCTACAGTGGTCAGTAGCCAAAATTTTGATTAAAATGAGAAATATATCAGCAAGGGGCCTTAATGGTTTCGACGTGTTGGTCAAAGCCAACCCGTGATACAGGTCGAGAGTGAGTCTTCTCTCGTAAATACCGGACTCAAAAAAAAGTAAATGCGAACAACATCGTTCCTTTTGCTCGTAAGGCAGCTCCTGTAGCCGCTTAAACACCTCTTATAGGTTCGAGCGTTCTTAGTCTGACTCCGTTAAGGGCTAAGAACACAACCCCAACGGATGCGCTGGTTAGCTGTCTTTGGTCGGCTGGCTAGCAAAGAACTCAACCAAAGCATCCCACCATCTGGGATAATGGATGGTTCCCGCTCTGAGGATTAGAAGGGCTAAGCCTGTGAATGATCGATAGGTAAATAGCCAATGCGGACACGGGTTCAATTCCCGTAGGCTCCACTCCCCATCCCAATTCAATTTTCAGATGCAATAAAACCCCTTCATTCAGCGTGAAGGGGTTTTTATATTTGCCAGGGGTCGATTATTTTTTCATCATTTACAATTAATTATTTACAATTCATCATTCAGATTATCCGGATGAATGCCTTGATGACAGAAAAAGGTAATCAAACGACTTCCAGCCTTTGTCAATTCACTCGCCAATTGTTGCGGTCAGATGAATGAACTCCAAACTCAGGCTTTGGTGTTCATTCAATAATGATGTTGGAGGTAAGGATGCTAGGATTTGACCGCCCACGAGAAGGGAATTAATCCTATCTAACCAAATCCCTTACTCTGGAGTACCTCATCCTTAAAATATGTAAACAACCACGAGCAAGAGCAAGTTATGGTAATGCGACCTACGTATGGTAATGGTTTTATCGATAGCTCAACCATTGAACTTTCTCAAGAAGGATTGCGGTCTATTCTGAATCAGATTGAGGCAGAATTGATCGATAGTGAAGTTTACCGCCGCACAATGGCTGGGTTACAGACGATGTTAGGAGAAGCATCAAGTAACGCCCATATTTTAGTCAAGGCGGTTGGGCGAGAAGCCGTAAGGTTGACGTTTCAAGAATTTGCGAGACAGTATAAGGTTGTTCCTGTGGCTCCTGTGGCTCCTGAAGAAGTGAATCAACCGACGACAGAAGAACAGGAGTTGGAGATTCCCCAAACCGAAGAGACGGAATGTCCCATGGGTTCTGGAGAAACAATGTCCCATCCTGTTGAGACAAATCTATCGCCCAGTTTAGTGAATAGAGAGATTGGAGAAGCTAAATCGCGCAAGAAACTCACCAAAGCAGAATTAGCGGAGCAAAAGCTTACCCTAGAGCGGGAAGAGGTGTTGCTACAAATCGGTCACCAACTGCGACGAGCGCGTAAATCCCGCTCTTTGAGCCTTCAGCAACTACATCGCCAAACCTTAGTACCCATTCATCAAATTGAAGCATTAGAAACGGGACATCTAGCTCAGCTACCAGAGGATATTTATATTCGTGGTTTCATTCGTCGGCTTGGTTATGCTCTAGGGTTAGATGGTGTAGCATTAGCCTTGTCTTTGCCAGAAACTGATCCGGTCAAGTCTGTGGTTCCTTCCTGGTATAAAGACCCATCAGCTACAGGGTTTCATCTTAAATCTGTTCATTTATATCTAGGTTACGCCACGTTGATTGCAGGAGCGGTGGGAGGACTCAACTGGATGTCGAACCAACAATCTGCACCACAAAACACAACGGAACCTGAACCTGTTCCTTCTGGTCAAAACTCTATTTCTCCGAAAGCTGAAAATAGCAAATCGACCCATACGCCTGGGATTAAATCAAGCAAAATCGGTGTAAAAGCAGGAGCCGATATTGCTCCCCCTGAGGCATTTCCGTTTTAGGAAGACTCCAGAATAGAGAAGATTGTAGAGACGTAAGGCGTGGAACGTCTGAAAGATGGGGAAGCTTTATAGACTCTTTGCTAATTCCTCACCAACTCCTAACACATATCTATCTGACAGAATCCCTGTAGTCAGAATAGTGATATAGAAACATTAAATAAGACTCGGCTACTAAGAGCTTCCCTTGTAATTCAATACCGAATCACAAGCCCTTTGGAAGCGCGATCCTCCGGAAACCCATTCTAATACTACTTAGATAAGCACTAAATGCCAAATTCTGCTGGTTGAGTTGAGGCAACTAAACTCAACGCCGAACGGTTTTTGGGGCGCCAATCTTGTCATCCTAAAGGTTCAAACTGAATCGGAAAATTGCTGAGATTTCCGGAAACAGAGAGAACATGAGTTGATCATGGCAATTTAACTGAACTACATAGTGTTTCCTTAGCAATTTTCAGCAATCTTACCCTTTTAAAAACGTGACTTACTTAATCTGTACTTGTGATATATTGCACGAGCAAATTTATCCATTAAGTTTGGGAGCGAATACAATTGGGCGGGAAGAGGATAACAGTATTGTGGTTGACCATAGCTATCTTTCCCGCTACCATGCTCAGATTTTGCTCTCCCCTGACGGTGTGATACTTCGGGATCTCAATAGTCTCAATGGTACGTTCGTCAATGAGTTTAAAGTGGAGCAATGTAAACTTCAGGATGGAGATTCTATTCGTTTAGGAGATGTATCCTTCAAATTTGTCGAGCAAATCCCTAAGGTAGAAGAAACTGGATCATCAGACACGAATACTGAAATTTCAATTATTAAGCAAGTTTCCCCGGAAAAAACGCGAATTACAATTACTGACTTATTGCAACCCGATAAGTCGGAAAACTCTATTATTAAGCTGAGACAACGGGATGCTCATCAACGAACCGTTGATAAACTGCAAATTTTACTGGAAGTCAGTAAACAACTGTCTTCTCCCGAAGAACCCGATAAATTGCTGCAAAAAATCGTCGATTTGCTGTTTGAGATCATGCATATTGACCGCGCCACAATTTTGATGGTCAATGAAACCAGTAGTATTCTGGAACAAAAAGCTGTAAACTGGCGCTCCGGAATTCCGGCTGAAGATAATTTTTACAGTAGTAAAATCACTAATTTTGTCTGCAATCATGGCAATGCAATTCTCACGGACGATGCTCGTAAAGACACCTTATTTAACGATTCAATATCTATTTTTAAACAAGGGATTCATGCGGCAATGTGTGTTCCACTTAAACCCGCAAATGAGGTTATCGGGGTATTGTATGTGGATAATTTGTCAATGACGGATATCTACTCCGATGAGGATTTGGAGTTTTTAACCTGTCTGGCGAACCAAGCCGCGATCGCGATCGAAAATTCCCGCCTCTATAAGAAGATGCAGGAACAGGAAGTGATGCGGGCAAAGTTAGAACGATTCTTTCCCCAATCGGTGAGTCGCAAGTTACGGGAAGAAGGAAATTTAGCCACGGTAGAGACTGAAGTAACTGCTTTGTTTGCCGATATTAGCAACTATACGCAAATGTCGGCGGAAATGGAACCGCATCAAGTCGTGGAAATGCTGAATGAGTATTTTCAGATCATTGTTGAAGAGATTGTTTTTCCTTACGAAGGAACCTTAGAAAAGTATATTGGTGATGGAATTTTAGCCATTTGGGGCGCACCTTATCGCCAACCCAATGATGTGGATTTAGCGGTACAGGCAGCAATTGAAATGCAATGGGCGGTTTCTCGTTTAAATCAAAAATGGATTCGAGAAAACCGACGAGCCATTCAGATTCACATTGGTTTAAATACTGGTACCGTTGCGGCTGGAAATATCGGTTCTAAAAATCTAATTCAATATGCCACGATTGGTGATACGACAAATATGAGCAGTCGAATTTGTGACGTGGCTCAAGCCGGGGAAATTTTAATGGCTCAAAGTACATTTGAGAAGCTGAGTGATCCGAGTATTCCCCTAGAAAAAATGCCACCTGTTTGGGTGAAGGGTAAGACTTCGCCTTTACATCTCTATCGGGTTTTGTGGGAACAATATGACGCAACGGACGTACTGTGTGAGAATGTTGATCTAGTGACCGCAGGTAGCCGATCTTAAGCTAACGCCTGGAACTCAAGTTCCGCGTCAAAGCTTAAACCCGTTAAAACGGGTTCAATGTTTTACCCAGTTAGCTCTATTTTTGCTTGAGCTTAAAGATCAAAAATTTAGGGGCTAATTCTAAGTGATATTCCCCAACCCCTCTCTATCCCCCCTTTTTAGATCCCCCTTCCGTCCCCCTTAAAAAGGGGGAGACCAAAGGATGCGAGAGCTTTTGTTGCACGGGGGAGGACAGAGGATGCGGGAGCTTTGTGATGCTAGAAGCGTCTGGAAGTGATGGTTCCCGTTGGAGGACAGAGGAATGCGGGAGCTTCTTTTGCAAGGGGAGAGAAGGGGTTAGGGGATGAGAGAGAAGTGATAAACGCTATACTCTCATTAGTTTTAAGCTAAAGTTGAGAAAAATGTTCATTAAGAGTCCCCACAGATGGTGGTTCAACGGTAAAACAAGCGTAAGTCCTGAATATTCAGGTCAATGCTGCCTCTGGATATAACTGTTATGGAGCCGTGGTTAAAATTACTTCTGCAATGGGCTATCCCCGTTTTTAAGACCCTAGTCTATCTGAAAACGACCAATCAATTCAGTGGTATACCCTTAAACGAAAAACCAACATCTGAACCCAAGCCTCTTATCTTACCCTATCAGGGGGTCGATGAACCCACTCATAGGGAAAAACTGATGGCGATGGGGCAACATTTTGCCAACAAACTGCCAGACGTGATTCACGCTTTCGCGCAAACCCTGGACGAAACGGATCACCTACAACAGCAGCACTTCCAGCAACAGAAAGCCCTTCAGCAACAACTCGTCGCCGAACATCGCCAAACCCTACTCAAACTCGCCGCCTATCAACGGGAAACCACCCTTGAGTTACCGGAAGTCCATAAAATCCTCGATCATTGGCCCCTACGCCTCTTTCCCTCCCAACTGCTAGAACCTCATCGCCCCAATCGTCCGATTCCCCTGCGAATATTTATTGCCCCTCCCCAGGTTCAGTTTGAACGTTTTGGCGAGATGAACTCACAAGTACCAGACATTGAACTGGGTTTGGCGCAACAATTGCGAGAATTCTTAAGTCAACATTATCCCCTACACTCTCAAGTGAGACCCACTGAATTTCTAGGGGGGGCGTGGGAGAGTAAGCGGTTTCATAGTGAATCGAGTATTAAGGCGCTTTTTAGTCTGTTGAAATCTGAGCCAACCTTAATTCTAGAGTCGGAAATTGATGGCGATTTTATGATTTTTCGCCTCGCCTATTGGGGTTTAGGACAGGACAGTTATTGCTATTCAACTTTATGTAAGTTATCCTATCGAGATTTTATCTATGAATCAGCAAAAGTCCGGGCGCTGAAATGGAAAACCACACGAGATAAACTATTGGCATTGGGCAAGAGTATTGAGGATATTAATGCCAAAGGGGGTGACAATGCGATTAATTTAGCTTACCTGGAAGAAGCCGAGGAATTGCAACAAGCTGGAATTGATCCGCGTGAATTGATTTTCCCCTATAAAGTGAACCGTGGCGACTGGGACAACTTTTGCCAGTTTTTAAGTACCTGTCACTGTTTAGTTGCTGGCTGGGTGTCGGATATTCATCATTTGGTTCACTCGGATGTATCGCCGCTGTTGCCAGAATTATTACCGCCATTGATTGCGGAAGTTTCTGATCCCGATTTAGTTCAAGTGGTGATGCAAACCACCCTTTCAATTTATCAAGAGGTGTTACAGTCACTCGTCAGGGAACGCCCCTACTGGGAACCGGAACTAAGTTTAAAACTAGCACAGAGTTTAAGCTGTTTACCCGATAAATCCTGGGCAACGACACAGATTAAGTCCTCTGTGAAAGCGTGGTTGCAACAACGGAAACAGCCTCATATAGAAGGCTTGCAAGCATTTGAGGCGATGGGATTGGTATTAACACAACAGGATCAAAACTATTGCCAGATGCTGCAATCCTGTTTAGCCGCCGTGGGAGATGAACAGGGGGCAAATCAAGTTCAGGAATTATTAGAGGCGATCGCATCCTCTCAACAGCCGCAGACCTGTGCTAATTTGATCTTAGCCTCTACGTTCACGGGACTCAGTGGCAAAGTAAGCGCGATCGCAATTCATCCCCATGGACGCACCCTGTTAAGTTGTGGGGGCGACAGTACAATTAAGATTTGGGATATTATCAGCCTGAATTCGACACCCATTCAGCAATTAAATGGGCATTCAGGTGGGGTTTTGACGCTTACCCTTAGCCGCGATGGGCAGATTTTAGCCAGTAGCGATCAGTCTAAAAATCGCAGTTATATTAAAGTCTGGAATCTACATCATGGCAAACTGCTGTGGACGCTTTCTGGACATCGCAAGCAGATTCATTCCCTAGCGATTAGTCCGGATAATCAAACCATTGCTAGTGGTTCCCACAAAATTAAGTTATGGAACTTAAACACCGGTGAACCCTTCCGCACCTTATTTGGGCATAAAGAATGGGTGTATTCCCTGGTGATTAGTCCAGATGGTCAAACTTTAGTCAGTGGAAGTGGGGATAAAACGGTTAAAATTTGGAAATTGGCGACAGGAGAACTATTGCGGACGCTAAGTGGACATAAAGCCAGTGTGAGGGCGGTGGCGATTAGTCCCGATGGGCAAACGATTGTTAGTGGAAGTGAGGATAAGACGATTAAGTTATGGGATTTTGAAACCGGGAAACTTTTGGCTACACTAACAGATCATACAGGAGCCGTGTATGCGATCGCGCTGAGTCCAGATGGTGAATATCTGATCAGTGGGAGTGAGGACAAGACGATTAAGGTTTGGCATCTGCATCGGGGAGAACTCATACAAACCCTTGAGGATCATACCGCTCCAGTATACGCCCTTGCCATTGATTCCAATGGACTCCTCGCCAGTGGGAGTGAGGATCAGACGATTAAATTGTGGCGTCCCTTGTAGAGACGCGCCATGGCGCGTCTGTAGGGGTACGGTACGGCTCATTGGTGTCAACTTAAGCGGAAAACCCCTCACCCCCAACCCCCCTTATAGATCCCCCTTCCGTCCCCCTTATAGATCCCCCTTCCGTCCCCCTTTTTAAGGGGGAGACCAGAGGATGCTTCGCTTTTTTTGCACGGGGGAACCAGAAATTAATCACAGTCCCCCTTATAGATCCCCCTTCCGTCCCCCATACCTGGCGTTTGTGTTATCAAGACGAACACAGAAGGTTGATCAAGGTTTGAGGTATCTCTTCAAAATGCTCTAACAAAAAATCCATAATTGCCAGATGGCGCAAGTCAACCGGTTGAGGACGATGATAGCCTTTCCCTCGGTTAAACCAATTCTGAACCGTCCCCTGGGAACGAGAACAGATGTGAGAAATTTGCTCATAAGTGACATCCCATTTGGCATAAAACTGCTTGGGTGTCATCCCTAATTCACAGTAACAATAGAGGTTAATGATGTATTGTTCTCGCTGAGTAATTGGGCGGGGATAGTTTCGCCCTTGGGGATTATAGCGTCCAGTTGGGCTATGCAAAGATAGAGGCGCGATCCGACAGCGAGAAGGGGTGGGATAAAAGTAGAGATTTTGATCATCTTCACTCATCGGTTCAATCTCCTCTATTTCCTCTCCATGGCGCAGGGTATTTAAAGCGCCAGCAATGAGTTTACCGTTGAGGCTTTCGGTCAACTGCTGAATAAATAGCTTCGCGATCGCATGGACTTCAGCATCCGTTAGATGCATTTGCGACGCATCGAAGTCAATGTCGCTGTAGTGCTTGACAAAAGAGAGGAGTTGGGTAATTCCCAATTCTGCTAACGCTTGCTGGTCAGTGGTTTCAGCGATATTGCAAGTGTCAAGTTGAGAGGGTAGAGGTGTCATCGTGTTCTTTTTTTTCTGTAACATTCAATGTATTTATTGCTTGTAATAATGTTATAACAACATAATTAAAATAACAACCCCTTTGTCTCAAAAAAAGAGACGAGAGGGAAATCATTAGAGCGAAAAAACGTAGGGTGGGTTAGGCGGCTTTTAAACCGAAGCGATAATCATTTAATCAACGCTCTGCTGTAACCCACCGATGTTAACTGGGCAAGATATTATTCAATCAATAGTTCAGACAATAATTCTGAATTTTGTTAGGTTGAGCGAAGTCGAAACCCAACCGACACACATCAAAAAA